>DYTG01000092.1 GCA_020726085.1 Sulfurovum sp. | reverse complement strand
TATTTAATATTAAAATTATTAACATTTCTTATTTGGTAGTTGTTTAATACATCATAGGCTAAAGTAGATTTGGATATAATCGCTAAATTTTTACAATGGATTAAGGTAAACAATAATGGATTATAAAGATACGCTCTTACTACCAAAAACTAATTTTCCTATGCGTGGAAGTCTGCCAAGCAACGAGCCCAAAAGATACAAAAAGTGGTTTGATGAAAAAGTTTATGAGGCAATGAAAACCAATCGTAAGGAGTGCGAACTCTTTACGCTCCACGATGGACCTCCTTATGCCAATGGAGATATTCATATCGGTCATGCCCTCAATAAAATCCTCAAAGATATTATTGTAAAACACAACTATTTTCAAGGCAAGGCGGTACGTTTTACGCCAGGCTGGGATTGTCATGGATTGCCTATCGAACACAAAGTCGAAGAGAAAATTGGCAAAAGTAAAAAAGAGGCGATGCCCGTAACCCAATTTCGTGAGCTTTGTCGCCAACACGCTGCTAAATTTATTGATATTCAAAGAGAGGGCTTTAAGGAGCTAGGCGTTATTGCCGACTGGGACAATCCCTATGTGACGATGGATTTTAAATTTGAAGCCAATATTTACAGAACGCTTTGCGATGTGGCTCAAAAAGGGTTGCTTGTAGAGCGAAGCAAACCTATCTATTGGTCATGGGCGGCTCAAACGGCACTCGCCGATGCCGAAGTGGAGTATCAAGACAAAGAAGATCACTCCATCTATGTCCATTTTGAACTTAGCAATGAGGCCAAAAATAGACTCGGCATAGAGGGCAAGGCAGGGATTGTGATTTGGACAACGACTCCGTGGACACTTCCCTCCAACACAGGTATCTCTCTCAACCCAAACGAAATCTATGTTTTAAGCCATGATGGACACATTGTAGCTCAAAAACGCTACGAAACGATGCTTCAAGAGGGGGTACTTAGCGGTGATGTTGTGCGTAACTTTAGTGCCAAAGAGATGGAACATCTAGCAGCCATCAATCCCCTCAACGGTCGTGTTTCTAGGATTGTATTGGGTGAACATGTTTTGATGGATGGAGGAAGCGGATGCGTTCATACTGCTCCTGGGCATGGCGAAGATGACTACCGCGTAGGACTCAAAAACGCTCTGGAAGTGATTATGCCTGTCGATGAGAGAGGGTGCTACGATGAATCGATAGTAGGGCTTCATCTTTTGCCCAATGCACACGATTTTGTAGGGATGCACATCTTCAAAGCCAATGAGCCTATTTTGGAGTTATTGGGTGAAAGTTTGCTCAAACACAGCAAGTTTGTCCACCCCTATCCTCACTGTTGGCGAACCAAAAAACCCCTCATCTATCGAGCTACCAAACAGTGGTTTATCGCTATGGATGAGCCTTTTGGAGAGGATAACAAAACGCTTCGAGAACGTTCATTGCAAGAGATTGAGAAGACAACTTTTTATCCCAAATGGGGCATCAATCGTATCAAAGCCATGGTCAATGAGAGTCCCGATTGGTGTATCTCTCGCCAAAGAGCATGGGGTGTACCCATCGCTTTTTTTAGGCTCAAAAGCACCAAAGAGGTCATTTTTGATGAAAAAGTACTCAATTTTGTGGCGATGATTTTTGAACAACACGGATGTGATGCGTGGTACACTATGCCTATTGAGGCGTTGCTCTACCCTGGTAGCCGTTACAATGCCCAAGAGCTTGAAAAGGTTGATGATATTTTGGATGTTTGGTTTGATAGCGGTTCAACGTGGAATGCGGTACTCAAAAGTCGCAATTACGATGCAGGAAACTATCCAGCCAATCTCTATCTTGAGGGAAGCGATCAACATCGTGGATGGTTTCAAAGTTCGCTTAAACTCTCCAGTGCCACCCAATTCAAAGCTCCCTACAAAGCGATTCTTACACACGGCTTTACCGTCGATGAGAAGGGCATGAAGATGAGCAAATCTCTAGGCAACGGTGTAGAGCCTCAGCAGGTTATCAAAGAGTACGGTTCGGAGATTTTACGTCTTTGGGTAGCGTTGAGCGATTATCAAAGTGACCTCAAAATATCCGATAATATCCTCAAACAATCAGCCGAACAGTATCGAAAAATACGCAATACTTTTAGATTTTTGTTGGCCAATATGGACGGTTTGGAAGCGGTTGTCGAATCCAATGTCTATAGTGAGATTGATAGATGGATACTCAACAAGGCTAAAAGTATCTTTGAAGAGGTCAAAATCAACTTTGACAACTACGACTTTTTGCGTGGTTTTGCTTTGCTTAACAATTTCCTTACCAATGAATTAAGCGGTATCTATATGGATATTTGCAAAGATAGACTCTATTGCGAACACAAAGAGGCATTGGCTCGAAAATCGGCTCAATCGGCAATGTTGCTCATCTCTCAAGCGATGGTAGGGCTTATTGCACCTATTCTTACCTATACTGCCGATGAGATTATGGAATACGCCCCAAAGGTATTTAAAGGCGATAAAAACTCTATTTTTGATACGATTTACACGCCACTCCCGCATATCGAGCCAAGCTTTAGCGGTGAAGTGATGATGGCCATACGAGAGAAGTTTTACGAAGAGGTGGATAGACTCAAAAAAGAGAAAGTGATCAAATCGACATTGGAACTTGAGATTGCAGGTGATATTGAGACGCTTACTATTAAAGATTCCAAAGATTTAGAGGATTGGTTTATGGTTTCGGCAATTACCAAAGAGAGTAAGAGTGAAACCGTGGGAAGTTTTGCTTTTAGTGAAAGTGTCTACACTATCAACAAAGCCACGTTGCACAAATGCCCACGATGTTGGCGTTATGCAAGTAGCCACGAAGAGACTCTCTGTCCTAGATGCGATAAGGTTTTGAGTGTTTGAGTTATCAAAACCCATCAATAATGAAGTGATTGTTGCTACTATTGTCTTTATCATCGCCCTAATTGGTATTGGATTGGGCGTAGTAGCCTATTATAAAAAGCAAATAAAAAACGAAACACTAAGGAGTGTAGATTGAAATTTTCGCAAAGTTTTATACCCACTACCAAAGAGACACCCGCTGAAGCGACTCTGCCCTCACATCAATTTCTTATTCAAGCAGGATTTATCAATCAAGAAGGAGCAGGACTTTACAACTTTATGCCTTTGGGCAAACGGGTATTGGACAAGATTCGTGCTATTGTCAAAGAGGAACTCGATAGAGCAGGATGTCTGGAGGTTCAGTTGGGTTTTATTACGCCTTTGGAGCTGTGGGAGGAGAGTGGAAGAGCTTCTAAGATGGGATTGGAGATGTTGCGTATCAAAGATAGAAAACAAAACAACTACGTCTTAAGCCCTACTAATGAAGAGGCGATGGTAAAATTGGTCAAAAATCGCATCACGAGCTACAAAGATTTACCTATCAATCTCTATCAAATCCATACCAAATTTCGTGATGAAGCCCGTCCACGCTTTGGGCTCTTGAGAGGGCGAGAGTTTTTGATGAAAGATGGCTACTCTTTCCACGATAGCACCGAGGATATGCAGCGTGAGTTTGCCCTGATGGAGGCTACCTATCGCACAATCTTTACACGGTTGGGATTGGAATTTAGAGTTGTTGATGCCGATAGTGGAGCTATTGGGGGAAGCGGGAGCAAAGAGTTTCATGTATTGGCAAAAAGCGGTGAAGATACGATTGTGGTATGCGATGGGTGCGACTATGCTGCCAATATCGAAGCAGCCTTAAGAGGAATAAAGCAATACAATAAACAAGCCCTAGAGAAAAGCAAAGTTGAAACTCCTAATCTCACAACCATAGAAGAGGTTTCTAAATTTTTAAACATTGAAGCTCACCAAACCATCAAAGCCGTCATCAAAAAAGCGATATATGAGACCCAAACCCAAATCGTCATCTTTTTTGTGCGAGGCAACGATGAACTCGAAGAGACCAAAGCCTGTAACGCCATAAATGCCCTAGAACTCGTGGATGCCACTCATGAGGAGATTGAGGCGGTTGGACTCAAAGCGGGGTATGTTGGAATCGAGGGGTTGCCTCATGGGACGCTTTATAAAATTGACAAAGAACTCTACTGTGAGACCAATATGGTGTGCGGTGCTAATGAGGTGAATTATCATCTAATGGGTATCGATACGCCCAACGATGAGACGCTTTACGCCGATTTGATAGCGGTACAAGAGGGGGATGGTTGCAGTTGTTGCGGCGGTACACTAAGCCATACTAAAGGCATTGAGGTGGGTCACATCTTTCAACTGGGTACGAAGTATTCGAGTGCCATGAAAGCGGAGTTTTTGGATGCCAATGGCAAATCGAAACCTTTTGTAATGGGTACTTATGGCATTGGAGTGAGTCGTTTGGTGGCGGCTATTATAGAGCAGCATCACGATGAAAAAGGCTGCATTTGGAGCAAAGAGTCTGCCCCATACGATGTCCATATCATTATCTCCAATGCCAAAAAAGATCAAGAGCTTGAAGCGGGAGAGCGTATTTACGAAGCCCTCAAAGAAGTTGGCATTCAAACCCTTTTGGATGATCGTGCCAAAGAGCGTTTTGGCTTCAAGATGAATGATTTTGAACTCATTGGTATCCCCTACGCCATTGTAGTAGGCAAAAAACTAGAACAAGGTGTCGTCGAGATTATCGAGCGAAAAAGCCTCACCTCCATCGAAGTATCGCTTGAACGTGCAGTGAGTACAATGCAAGAGAAGCTTGGATGATTTTGCTTTTTCCTTTGTTGTTTTTGGAGTTGTTTCTATCCATCAAAGTTGGCATTGCCATTGGCTTTGGTTACTCTTTGGCGTGGATATTGGGTTCGATGCTTGTGGGTATTATCCTCATTCAAAACTCCCATATCGCACTCTTTAGCGGTGCAGACCAACTCTTTAATCAAAAATTTACCATCCAACGTTTTCACGATAGTGCTATATCTTATGTTTTCGGTGCATTTTTGCTTATACTGCCTGGTGTGTTAAGTGATAGCTTAGGATTAATTTTGCTTATCTATACACTCTATTTACACTTTGTCGCTAAAATTAGCCCCATAAAACCAAACAATCAATTTAACCCCAAAAAGGAGTATGATGATGTCATTGATATCGAAGTTATTAACAGCGACCCTGATCGCCTCAGTAAGTCTTAGTGCAGCCGTTCTTACCGAAAAGGAACTTGTCAAATATGTCAAACGACACGTTGTCAAAAATCCTAGCGTTAAAGTCAATTCAGTTAAAATAGTTGAAACCAAACAAATACCCGAACTCAAAGGGTGGGATGTGCTACTAACCAATCTCTCTATTAATGTTGAGGGTAAAGATATAGATATACCCGAGATGATGTTTGTCAATGGAGATTTGATTACTCCCGTACTTATGAATCACAAAAATGGCAAAAACTATCGCAATGAGATTCACCCTATCGTTCCTAGCGACTACTACGATGATGCGCATTTACTTATGGGCAATAAAGATGCTAAACACAAAATCTTAGTCTTTAGTGACCCACAATGCCCCTTTTGTCAAGAATTGGTATCCGATATTTTCAAAACGTTCAAAGCAAACCCTTCGACATTTGCACTCTACTACTACCATATGCCGCTTTTAAGATTGCATCCTGTTTCAGATGCATTGACTAAAGCGATGCACATTGCCCAATCACAAGGTAAAATTGCGGAGTTTGAGAAGTTTTATGCGATGAAAATTGACTACAAAGAGACCAATTTGGATAAAATTATTCCTGAAATTAAAAAACAAACAGGCTTAGAGGTTACCAAAGCACAACTTGAAGATAAAAATTTAACCACCGCAATAGAATTTGATACGCAAAGAGCAAACAAATTGATGATTACAGGAACACCTACGATTTATATTGATGGAGAGTGGGACAAAAATCGTGACGGTTATAAAAAATTTATTCCCACAAAATAGTTTATTGTAAGAAGCATTAGTGAAAAACAGATTAACCCTAGCTACGAGAGCGAGTGCATTGGCTCTTTGGCAAGCCTATTTTATCAAAGATGCCATTGTCGCAATAGATCCTACTATCGAAGTGGTACTTAATGAAATTACGAGTCAAGGAGACAAGATTTTGGATCGTCCCTTGGCACTCATTGGCGGAAAAGGACACTTCACCAAAGAGCTTGAAGATGAGATGTTAGCAGGAAATGCCGATATAGCCGTTCATTCACTCAAAGATGTACCTACCTATATTCCCGATGGATTAGAACTTGTAGCCATTACCAAACGTCAAGACCAAAGCGATATTTTCCTCTCTCACCACTACCCAAGCCTAGAATCGCTTCCCAAAGGTGCTATTGTAGGGACTACCTCGCTACGACGAAGAATGCAAATTATGGCTATTCGACCCGATTTGAGACTCAAAGATTTGCGTGGCAATGTCAATACTCGTTTGCGAAAATTGAGCGAGGGTGAGTACGATGCCATTATTTTGGCCTATATCGGTGTGGCACGACTTGATTTGATTAAAAACCTACCCTACTACCAAAAACTCCCACTTTCGCAAATGATACCCCCCATGGGACAAGCTGCTTTGGGCATTGAGATTGTCTCCTCCAACGCCAAAGCACGTCAAATTGCCATGCAACTCAACGATGCCGATACCTTTTTGTGTTCGAGCCTTGAACGAGACTTTGTAGCCAAAATTGAGGCGGGATGTTCTGCACCTGTTGCCGTTAATGCCACTATTAAGGGCGATGAAGTCACTATCGAAGCAATGATTGGCTACAGCGATGGAACGCATATCTTGCATCAAAAATTAAGTGCCAAAAGAGAAGCGTGTGCAACATTAGGAATTGATTTGGCTTCCAAAATGATAGAACTGGGAGCTATTGAGATTTTGCAAGAGGCAAGTAAACGCTCTTTTAAAGAGGATATGCCCCAAAGGCTCTAAAAATTGCCTTGTAGAGTA
>DYTG01000007.1 GCA_020726085.1 Sulfurovum sp. | reverse complement strand
CAAAGATGAGGAAGAAAGTTTTGATGATCTATTACTCCTAGACGATACTCCAAAAGTAACTCCTCCTAAGGGAGAGACCAAAAAAGAGTTTAATACAGTCAAAGATCTGCTTTTGGAGATTGATGAAGAACCAAAAATTCAAAGAAAAATACCTCTAAAGGCATACAACTATCCTGACACGATTGAAATCGACCTTGATGAGCATGGTGAGTTGATTGGTTTGGATGCTCACGATTATCAAGAGTTTCTTAATGAATTTATTGATAAGTCGATTATTTACGATGAGGATTTACGCTCCACAGATAAAAGCAAACGTGAAGAGGCTTTGAATGAAATATACTCCATTTCTCAGAGTTTGCAGTTGCCCTATTTGGAAGATATTTTGGCTGATATGCTTGAGCGAGACTATCTTGAAGAGGAGCTTATTGATATTTACTACGATTGTTTGACAAAAATTACCACCAAAACAAAACCAAAAATAGTACAAACACCTCCACTGCAAGAGACTCCACAAGTTAAACCCAAAGAGAGTCGTGTTTACATCGAAGAACCCAAAACACAAGAGGCTCCGATAGTTGGAGGTTATGGTGCTTTAAGTTTTGAAGGAATAAAACCTATTCATTTTGATTTTAGACTCGAAGAGGCAGCAGAGGATTTGAGTTTGCCAGTCGATCTCATTGAAGAGTTTGTTAATGATTTTATTGAACAAGCTATTGAAGAGAAAGAGACATTTATCAAAGCTTATGCCAAAGGGGATATGGATACCATCCAAAAGACAGGGCATAAACTTAAAGGAGCATCAAGTAATCTTAGAATTATTCCGCTCTCTGAAACACTCGAAGAGATACAGCATTGCGATAACCCCTCAAGGTTTGAACCTCTTCTCAAGAAGTATTGGGGACAATTCTTGTCTTTCAAGCTCTTTATGGAAAATATTTCACACAAATAGGAGACGTTTTAGATGACTATTAAAAACAGATTACGACTTGTAGGGTTTATTCCCATTACACTTCTATTTTTCTTATCGGGATATTTAGCAGTGGATACTTCAGCTAAGTACTACAAGGCACTAGGGCTTAAAGACACTATTGATAAAAATCAATTTTTGGATGAAGTACTTCTTGATTTGGGCAAAGAACGAGGTCTTACATCGATCTATCTTGCTTCAGACAAGACCAACTATTATCCCACATTGCAAAAGCAAAGAGCCAAACTCAATGCCTCAGTGAAAGGTGCCAAAGAGTATATAACCAGCCACAAAGGCAACTCTATAGATCCTTTCATGAATTATCTAAAGTATCTTCCGCAAATGAGGGATGCAAATATTTTAGTGCATTCGTTAAATTATAATGATGGATTAAAACATCTTGATAATGTGTTGCAAATTCGCAAAGAGGTCGATTCCGATTTGAGTGAGTTTAAAAATATCTTTATCAAGGGATATACCAAAAGTGTGGTTGATTATGTCTTAAATGATTTGACTCAAATTGATACTTTTTCGCTTGATCAAAAAATTACCTCGTTGCTCAATACGCACATTCAGCTCTATATCTCCAAAGAGAATGCAGGTCTTGAGCGAGGGTTTATGTCCTACTACATCACCAAAAAAATGCCTCTTAATGATGAAGAGATGGCACTATGGCAAGATTTTAAGATGAAATCTTTTACTTTCCATATAGAAGATACAGGCGATGCTTTTATCAAATCAAAAATAGTTCCAATCTACAACGACCCCAAAAACAAAGAGGTTTTAAATCAACTGGGTTTGGTATCCTCTATCATACTCAAAGGGGTCTCTACAGGTGATTATGCAATCACGGGACCCAAGTGGTTTGCAATACAAACAAAGAGAATTTCAATTATCAGCAAAGCTCAAGTTATTGTTCATGAGGAACTCAAACAAGCCAGTGAAGAATATTTGAGCGAACAAGAGCAGATTCTTTATGTTGCAGTGGCTCTTTGGGTTCTCTCTATTGTTTTGTTCTTCTTAGGATTTAGAACCGCCAAAGATATTAGTAACAATATTAAAGAACTCGAAGATGTTATCAATAAAGCCGTAGCAGAAGCTAAATCAACCGATGCGGCTATTGATGATATTGAATTGATAGAAAATATTGACCTCAATACCCACAAGGGTACAAAAACAGCCTATCAGTTCCTTGAATCGCTTATTGAAAATGCCAAAAAAGATAAAAAAATGGCGTTTGAAGCCAATGAAGCTAAATCGCTCTTTTTGGCCAATATGTCACATGAGATTCGTACACCGCTTAACGGTATTGTAGGTTTTACGGAATTGCTCAAATCAACTGATACTACCGCAGAACAAAAAGAGTTTTTGGGAATTATCTCAAAGAGTTCAGAAAACCTATTGAGCATTATTAACAATATTCTTGATCTTTCAAAAATCGAAAGTAATAAAATCGAAATTGAAAACATTATATTTGATGCCTATGAAGAGTTTGAGAGTGCCGTTGAGACCTACGCTGTGGGGGCTGCTGAAAAGAATATTGATCTCAACTTCTATATGGAACCAACCATTGGACGACAACTCAAAGGTGACCCTACTAAAATCAAAGAGGTTATTATCAACTTGATGAGTAATGCGATTAAGTTTACAGGGTATGAGGGTGAAATTAATGTCGAGATTCTTAGAACCAAACAAGAGGGGGATCTTAACTCAAAAATCACCTTTAGTGTCGAAGATAACGGTATTGGTATGACCAAAGATCAACAAGGACGTATCTTTGAGGCTTTCTCGCAAGCTGATGCATCGGTTACTAGAAAGTACGGTGGTACAGGTTTGGGGCTTACGATTTCAAGCCAATTTGTTGAACTTATGGGGGGACGATTGGAACTTACAAGCGAAGAGGATGTGGGTACGAAATTCTTCTTTAGTTTGCCACTTGAAGAGATTAATCCCGATGAAAATGGATTGGGCAATTCCAACTTTAGAGAGACTTCGTTGTGTAAATTTGAAGATCAAAACAACCGAACAACGCTTGATAAATATATTGATAGATATTTTGACCATTTTGCACCAAAAGTACAAAACTTTGCAGCGGTTTCGGAGCTTAAAAATCTTCATCTTCAAGACTTGTGTGAAGCCTACTGGGTGGATATTGACAAAATTAGCGAAAACATCTACAACTCATTGACAAAAATCGAAAAAGAGAAACTCTTTGTTATCGCCAATGTCACCACACGTAAGAAGATTGAAGATCTCAAAGTTGATAACGACAACGTCATTTATAAACCAATCAACGTTACCAAACTCAAAGAGGCACTTAAACACTCATCCAACATTCAAGAGCATGTTGAAGAGGAGACTAGTGAGGCGGTTAAACAAGCAACTATCTTCCATGCAAAAATTTTGGTTGCTGAAGATAATATTATTAACCAAAAACTTATCAAGCACGTCCTTGCAGAACATGGAATGGATGTTGATTTGGCCAATAACGGTCTTGAAGCCTTTGAAAAACGACGTAATGGAGTCTATGATCTTATCTTTATGGATATTCAAATGCCTGTTATGGATGGATTGGAGGCTACTAGCGAGATTATTGATTATGAAAAAGATGAAAATATTGACCACATTCCAATTGTCGCATTGACCGCTAATGCGCTCAAAGGTGACCGTGAAGCCTTCTTGAGTCAAGGAATGGATGAGTATGTATCCAAACCTATTGAAACGACTGAGCTTCTCTATGTTCTCAACAAGTTCCTCTCACACAAAGCTCAAAAAATTGATAAGAAAGATTTTGACCAACAAAGAGTCCAAGCTAGAACCAAGCTTACAGGTGTCGAATCAAAAAGAGAACCTGAAGAGAAAGAAAAAGAGAAAAGAGAGGTTCTAAAAGAAGTTCAACAAGAGATAAAACCAAAAGTAGAGGTTAAGGTTGAGCCTATTCAAGAGCCAAAAGTGACATTAACCGCTTCTGTAAAATTAGCCGATAAGATACTTGTAGCCAAAAAGTCGCTCCTAGAGGCTAGAATATTGGCAACGGTAGTTAAAAACTTAGGATATGAGTTTGAAACCGTTCAGAGCGTATCGGAGCTTGAAGAGAGAGTAGCCACGGGTGAATTTGGAATTTTATTTGCAGATTTGGATCTTCTAAGCGATAAAATCAAAGCAGAAAAAGAAAAATTGGCTATAATTCTACCTAAGAATTCAAATTTTGAGACGTTGGGTATTGTACTAGGCGAAGAGCTACAAGGCAATGTCTCAAAAAATATTGTAACGGATATTATTAACAAGTATAAGGGATAACAGATGGGATTAAATGTATTAATTGTGGATGATGATTTTATTAATCGAATGCTTTTGAAGAGTATTTTGAAAAAAAATCCAGGCGTTTCAAATATGACAGAGGCTGAGAATGGCTCGGATGCTTTGGATAAAGTCAAAGCCGATAGTACTATCGATATTGTTTTGCTTGATATTATCATGCCAATTCTTGATGGGGTTGAGTTTTTAAAAATATTTAGAGGCAATCCTATTTTTAATAACATACCCGTTATTGTCCTCTCGACTGATGATACACGAAAAGGTGAAGTGATGGATTTAGGTGCAAATGACTTTTTGAGAAAACCCATCAAAGAGGATGATTTGTTTATAAAAATTAGACAATGGACAGCATAAACTTAAAAGGATAATTTTTTATGATTGCAAAAAAATCTTTATATCTCGTAGCGATTTCGCTCTTGATGATTACCACATCGTGTAGTCGAAACGATAGAATTGAGCCACCTAAAAAAGATAATAGTGGCAAAAAATGGGCAGATATGACCAATGTTGACGTGAGCGATACCGACAAAAATGTATCCTCTAAAGAGTCGTCAGATTTACGCAAAGAGATTATATCAAGACCACCGTTTCCTGTAACTGAGTACAATCGATTGGCACTTAAAGGCAACGGCACGGTTACGGGCGTTATCTATTTGGACGATGGCAAGGGAGGGAAGATTTATGGTCAGAATACACGGCTCTACCTCAATCCCGTCACAAGCTACTCTCGTCAATGGTACGATGATAGTTATATTAAAGGGTATCAACTTACCAAAGCCGATTCAAGACTCTACAACTACATGAAGTTTACAACCTCAGATGGCAACGGTAACTTTGCGTTTTACGGTGTGCCAAGTGGAAGTTATTACGTCATTGGTTCAGTCGTTAGCAGTACACACAAAGTTCGTATTACCGATAAGATATACGTAGGTGATAGAGGTATTGTTCAAACAGAGCTTGCAAGAGGCGTTAAATAGATAAATAAAAGGAGGGCATAAGCTTTTAACCTGCCCATTCCTTATATTTTTTTGCTTACATTCTCAATATGCTCTTCGACAAATGCCTTAATCTCTTCGTAAATAAATGAATTTTTAAAATTTTCTATCTTTCCACCACTTGCGTTGGGGTGTCCGCCACCGTTACCGATTTTTTGAGCCAATTGGGCTACATCGACTCGATTTGCACTGCGCATTGAAAAAGTTCCGCGTCCTGAAATATCCATATAGAAATCATAATCTTCATTTTCCAACAAAAACCTATTGCCAATAATCGAAGAGTTTCCTACGCCATAAACCAATACACCCTTTTTCCCTTCGCACTCAATTGTCAATCGCTCTTTTTGAGTCCCGATAAGAGCCACAACGTAACTAGCAACAAGATTATCTTTGGTATCGTTTTGGGCATTTTTAAAAAACTCTTTTTTGATTTTATGCATAGCATCATCAAAGGCGATATGAGCATTTTCTCTATCAATAAATGCATTAATTTGCTCAATAAGGTAGAGCTTAAAAGCCCTATCACTGCTATCAAACATAATCTTATTAAGCTCTTTGGTTGAAGATACCATGCTAAGAGCCACTTTGCCCAGCTCAAAATAGGGATGATTACTTAGCCAAATATCAACCGAATTGATAACTTGAGCCGTTTTTAAAAAGCTGTTGTTTGGATCGAAGCTGTAGTGTTGTTGCAGCCAATCGTAGGTGATTTGCGATGCACTTCGTGTGGTATCAAGATAGTACCAAGCAAAATTTTCAAAACAACTCTGCCCTGAAGCATGGTGATCAAGCAGTTGGAGTGTGATCCCCAATTTGGTTGTTTGCTCTTCAATCCATCGTGACTCTTTGGGCGTAAGATTAAGGTCGGTAATCAAAATCGTCACATCTTTGCAATCTCTAGCTTGAATTTTTGCCAAAATTGATTCAAGCATTGCCGTGACTTCTGGGCCATAGTTGGCGTTGTAAAAGCTAATATCGCTAAAACATTGAGCGGTGAAATATTGACATCCGTATCCATCAAGATCGGTATGGGAGAGGTGAAAAATAGCACTCATTTTAAAATATCTCCCAGTGTTAGGTCGTAGAGAAAGCTATCAATTTTGGATTGAAATTTCGCCAAAAAGGGTGAAATAGCACACGCACCAATAGAACCATTGGGGCAACTTTCGGAGTATTGTGTACAATCAAAAATAGCAGGAGCTTTGCCTTCGGCTGCCAAAATAACGCTGTAGATACTGATATTATTGGCATCTTTAGTGAGAATAAATCCACCATTGACCCCCCTTTTGGACTCCAATATCTCACTTTTGGCTAAATTTTGCAAAATCTTTGCCAAGAAACTTTTGGGCAAACCCAGCTCTAATGCTAATTGTTGAGCCCCTACGGGAACATCGCTTTGTTCTATTTTGCTAAGCGAAAGGAGTGCGTATTCACTTGCTCTTGTTAATAACATGATTAAAGTTACCTCTTTGTGGTTTAATTAAGACTATTTTACTCTAATTTTTATTAGATACAGTTTTGTGCTATAATTACTACGATATTTTACACATGGAGGCAATATGGCAACAAAGGTATTAATACCCCTAGCACAGGGTTTTGAAGAGATAGAAGCGGTATCATTAATAGATGTGTTACGACGAGGCGGTGTTGAAGTAAGTCTGTATTATATTGGTCAAAGCAATTTAGTCACAGGGGCTAACGGCATTACAATCGAAGCCAATATTCCCATAGAAGATGCCAGCAGTGATGATTTTGATATGATAGTACTTCCAGGGGGTTGGGGCGGTACGAATATTTTGGCGACCCATGAAAAAGTACAATCTCTACTCAAAGAGTTTAAAGCCAAAGAGAAATACGTCGCTGCTTTGTGTGCTGCTCCTTTTGCGTTGCATCAAGCGGGAGTATTGGGTGAGCGTTTTACCTGCTATCCATCGGTAGAGGAGCAAATTGGCACACAAGGATACGACGCTACCCAAAAAGTGGTACAAGATGGCAAAGTTATCACTTCACAAGGACCTGGGACGGCGATTTGTTTTGGGTTGGCACTTGTGAAGATTCTTCAAGGCGATGAGACCTACCAAATGCTCATAGGCGGATTGTTGGCAAGATATTGTGAGTCGTAACGTGGTTGTTTTGGCATTACAAGTGAGTAGATTATGACAACCCATCTTGCCTTGGTATCGTCGGTAGTTTTTGTGATTGTATTAGCTCTTCCTATTTTCTTTCATTTGACTCGCTATGTGGGGGCTAGAAGTGATAATGAGCGTAAAAATGAGCCTTATGAGAGTGGGGTAGGGGGGGCTTACCCATACGGAATCTTTTGATACTTTTAATATTAAGTTTTATGTTGTGGGTATCGTTTTTTTTGCTTTTTGATGTAGAGGTACTTTTTCTCTTTCCGTGGGCTATCAATCTTCGTGATTTGGGACTATTTGGGACGATAGAGATGTTTGTATTTATAGGGATTTTGGTAGCGGGGCTTATCTACGTCTATCGCTCCAATATTCTTAAGTGGGCTTAAAACCTTATCGCTCTCCCGCTGTACGGGTAGCTTTAGGGGGTTGTAAGGGATATGTATCTCCCTTGCCAAAAATAGGGGATTTGCTCCTATTTTTGCTTAACATCAGGTAAAAAAGATGAAATAAAAGACACTTAGCCAAATGGCAACCGTAATGATAATGGAGACAAACACAACACTGCTTCCTATATCTTTAGCCGCCTTTGCTAGAGGATGAAACTCAACCGTCACCAAATCCACAACTCGCTCAATAGCGCTGTTGATAAGCTCGGCAAAAAGAGGCAAAAATGCCGAAATGCCCAAAATAACTTTGTAAATCAGGGCGATAGGAGAGGCCAAAATTGCAATTTGAGCAATCACAAAGAGTCCTAGCTCGATTTTAAACGAGACTTCATCTCTAAAAGCCGCACGAAGCCCTGAAAGAGCGTATTTGGCGTTGTATATTAAATGGTATTTGGGTTTATTGGTCAAAATTTTGTCCTTATATTGCTATTTTGATGAAATTGGCATTATAATATAATTACATAAATAGAAGTTTTGGAGCATTGGTATGCAAGTAGAGTGGGCTAAATTTTTTATCGCAGGAGTGCAATACGCGCAGGGCAAAACTCTTCGTCTCTATCAAGGAGAGTATCTTATACTCCAAAAAGAACCCAACAACTCTAGCGACGCTTACGCTATCGCTATCTACAAAGGAAAACACAAACTAGGCTATGTCCCCAAAACCTACAATCAAACGCTTTATGCCCAAATGGATGAACTAGAGATAGTCGTAGAGGATTTTTTCGCCGACGCTCCCCCATGGGAGAGAGTATGGGTATCGGTTTTTTCTAGGGAATAGATTGGCATTAGTTGGGTTTTTTAAAAATCTCAAAAGTTATTTGTTAGTCAAAATCTATTTTACAATTTCCTATCAAAGGAGACAAGAGACATTAAATCAAATTTGACATGATGGGTTTTGATAAGTTTTATGCACTGCTGTGAGCAAAAGCATGATTGCCTTCATTGACAATCTCTAAAATATATTGATAGGCTTCTTGTGGAGTTGCCCCATTTTGTATACAAGCTTCTTTTAGATGGTAGAGTTCTTTGATGTACGTCGTGTTTTGTATGCCAGGATTGTCAGTCCCCAATACAACAGACAATTTTTTTGTGCGAATATTAAATCTATTGGGCATAATCGTTTTTTCGATGGGCTTAAAACGAAAAATTGGATGTTGGCTATATTTACTTATTCCCCCAATAAGAATATTTGAGCTTAGCATTGATTCAATAATTATTCCTTTTGGTGCAACAATATACTCCATAATCACATCTTGAACCTGCTCATAAAAATCTTCATGGAATAAAAAATTATGCTCATAGTTTGCTTCGCCACGAAATATAACTTCCGCATCTTGCATATAAAGCCAATAGAGCCTATAGGCTATTGGATTGTTGTGGAGATGGTTGTAGCGAGAGTGAATCGAACCGTTATTGTCATTGTTTGCAATAAAATCAGGTAAGGCATTTTTGACAAAATCAATATTGGGAATAAAATGATGCAAATGCTTTTGTTGAAGTATCATTTTGAGTTGATAGGTCCTATTTTTGATGTCGTTTTGATAAACTCTATTGTCAAAAAGATCTTTGCAAAGTATTACTTCATTTGGACAATTGCGTCTCAAAAACCATGCATCCATCAAATCATCAATATTAAAATATGTATTGATAGTGTTACGATATATATCTTTAGAGAGACCATAAATTATCTCCTCTACGCTACTTTTTGCAATAGTAAACTCTACATTGTAGCGGTTAATTATATAATAAACAAACAGAGCATTATCAAGTGCTTCTTGTTTTGAAAGCTTAATCTCATGATTGCGATTGGACAAAAACAGTTTAGGGTCGATGCCTAGAGCCAAACCGTGTCCTATTCTATCTCCATCTTTTAAATCCAAAAACAAAATGGCTTCAAAAATGGCTCGTAGTCCACTTAGTATATCACGAAAATCCTCACCCACATGATAGGTGTATTTAAAATCAATCTCTTTGAGTTGCTCGGTTTCAATATAGGGATAGTCTCTTTGTAAGACTTTGCCTGAAGTTTCTATGCTTTTTTTAAAATTTCTATAAATTGGGGCATAAACTTCAGGTTTTGTCAAAAACTCCTTGCCTGCCACATCAATGCCACCTATGTAATAATTAACATAATCAAAATATTGAATATTTTTAAGTTTATGAATGCTTTTTTGGGTGATTTTACCTTTTTTATTTGTAAGTTTGGGATAGAGTGGATATTTTCGATAAGTCGGATTGCTCAATATATCTTTGATTGCTAGTGCTTGTTGTTTTATCTCTTTTCGATGATTGCTCCATCGAGGTCGAGAGTAGAGTAGGGATTGGCTATTTTTAAAATGAGAGTAAAGTTTTTTAATTGTAGCAACAGTCTTGTCTTCACTCTTTTGAAAATGAAAAACAAATTTTAATTGACTCTCGTTGTTTTTATCAGCTTCAAAATTATCAATATATCCTTTTATCGCTTTAATCGTATCAGTTGAAGAGCTTGAAGCAGATATGCGTCCTTCGATATTGCTGTTGAGTTGCACATGTAACAAATGGTCGATAATTATCTTTTTTTCATACTCTTTTTTATCTCGTCGTATCTTGCTGCTTGAATAGAGGGAGAAGTAGCCCAAGCCCTCTCTTTTGTGTTGTTGTACCATAAATTGTTTGATGATATTACGAAGTACAAGATATATCTCAATCACAAGAGCGTACGAATCTTTATGTTGTAATTTATTGAGAAAAAAGAGCATCAAATACCTATCGCCTTGCTTAATATTATTATTTTGAAACTCTTGTATCATTTTGTTTGCAAACATATCCTCAAATGTATCTCCGTTGTGGTTGTTAAATTCCACTTTGTGAATATGTCGAATTCCCGTTATGTTGTATTTGCGAAAAGAGATATATTCTCGAATGGAGTGTTGATTTTTTAAAAGTTTTAAGAAATAATTTAAATCATTTTTCACATTATCTATAACTTCTTGTTCATTGTTGATATAAAGGGAAATAAGCATATTTTCTATTATTGAAGTTGCAAAAACAATATCAGCGACAGTAAAATGGCAACCAATATGTTTAAAAAGTTTTTGATTTTGTTGCTTTAAATCTAAAGTATTGGCATCTTTTAGCAGGTGGTGCAATCGAACCTCAAAGGGCAAAGCCCCGCCTAGATGGATATGCAAATCACTGTAGGTTACAAGTCGCTTCTCTAAATCGCCGTAAAATTTAAAATCAACATCCCTATTGTTATCAATAAAACGCAATCTATTATTTTTTTCCAATCCATCGGTGTGCTTTAAAGTATAGTGAGCCATAAGAGGATTAAGGTCTATCGACGAACCCAAAAGTTGATACTCCTCAAAAGTATCATTGCAAATATAGATTTTGCCATTGTAAATCTTGTAGTGCCTCTTTGCAAGATAATCAAAAACTTTGAGAGTATCAAGGTTGAGTTCATGCTTCAAAAAACGATAGCTATCATCCAAATCCAAATCATAACGATAACTGTTTTCATCTTTCATGTTTTCTAAAATATAATCTTTTTTTGTATTGAAAAAGTGAAAATATTTCTCAAGCTTGCTACTAATCGTCTCAAAGCTATTCAAGAAACTGATGATAGCAAGATGCTCTTTGGTTTTAAGAAGCGACATCGTTTGTTATATACTTTGTTATATTTTTGGCAAAATCATACATTGTTTTTTTGTAATCTTGTTTGTTGCTCTTGTAAAGTTCTTCATAATGCCCAATCAAAGATCCATGTATTTTCTGCTTTTTCTCTTGATCGTATTGTTGAACTTCTTTCAATGCAGCTCCTTCTGCATATAAAGAATCCAAATTGTCATAGAGATCTTTAAGCTCTCCAAATTGTTTTTGTTCTTCCTCTTTGAGCATAGAGATGTCAAATTTTCCATCAATTATTGTCGGCTTGGATTCTGTTTTGAGTTCATTTATGTAGCGTTTGATGTAGTATTTGATATCAAAATATTTATCTTTTTGAATATAATAACTGCTTTGATATTGTATATTTTTAAGCATAGTGAGATAGAGCTTGTATAAAAATGGCTCTATTCTTTGATATTTTTCTTTGGTGGCTTTCGTGGCTACGTCATTATTTGTATCTTTTTTCATTGCTTTGAATATCGTTTTGATATTGCGAGCAAAGAAATTTTCATACATTTTATAGCGTCCAAAATCTTTTTCTCTTACACCGTGCGTAATGTAGGCAAATTGTATCTCTTTTAAAGCAGAATAGAAAAAGTCATTATCAATCTGTTTTGCTATAAATAAAACAAGCTGATTAAAATAGATACTTTTGTAGGTAGCAATATGTTTATTTAAAAAGAGTCGATAGTGAGCTTCCGAACAAGTCCTTAAAGTATCGTCAATAAATTTAGGAGTGTACGCTCGAATGGCTACTTGCAGAGTATTTTTGGCTAAATTTTTTGCAAATTCATCTATGGCAATGACCCCCAAATCGCTATTGGAGACCTCAAATACAATATCTTCGCTCTCCAACAAAGGATAGGCGAAACCGTATATATCTTTAGGATTGGAGTCGTACTCCTTGGAGAGTGTTTTGAGAATGGTTTCAAGCCTATAGGTCTCTTGGTTTTGAATGGCTTTAAAGTACTGAGGCATCATGGCATAAAACTTTAGAGGAGAGAGAAAATAGATTGTTTTATCTTGCCTAAAATCAATATATTTCTCTATCAGCAAAGCGTATTCACCAAAGAGTTGACGATGCTCTGTTGATAAAAACATACCTACTATTTTTTTGCTTGACTCTGCTGAAGTTGAATTATCATTAGTAGCAAATGTTTCTTCATCGTAATATCTTAGAATACTTGTAGAGAGATTAAACATAGTCTCTCTAAGCGTTACGGCATTATCTCTACCTAAATATTTAAATTCACCGATATTGTATTTGAAAACATTGACAATGTTTTCATTGATGAGATTTTCAAAGATATGTGCAGGTAGCATCGTGCGTGTTAATAGCTTCATGCACCCCAAAATAGTAATCTCTTTCTTGATGGCGGTAAAGTCTCCCACTACAAGGGTCTCTTCTTGGTCGTCCTTCGTGCAAGATACCTCAATAGTATTTTTTTCAATAAAAAAGTCTTGCATATAAAGTCTTGCATAGATTTGTTCATTGGCGATAAATTTCTTTTCTGCAAAGCTATCAATATATAAAATATCTCTAAGAACGTCGATATGAAACCTAGGAGCATAATACTCAGAATTTGGGATTCCGTGTTCATGAATAAAATGCTCGATTCTCTTTTTTAACACATTCAAATACCTATCCCAAAACCAAATAGTCGCATCGTATTTGGTATCAAAATGGTCAATGTGCATCGGTGTCATGCGATCTTTAATGTTTTGTGTTTCATAAGCGATATATTTTGATTCGCTTTGTGGGTGTGAAAAAGCTCTAAAGCCATTTAAAAACGCTATGATATCTTCAGAAAAACTTCTAAAAGTTTTACCTTTGAGATAATTGAGTATATAGGGATTGTCAATATCTTTTAGATCTTTGATGGCGTATCCATAGACTATATTGATATAGGCTTTCAATAAACTCCCCAGATTAATCTTAAATTGCAAACTTTGTGTATCGGATATATCCATATTGTATTCTATGGATATATTATTCGTCCTAATATGCATTTTATAAAGTTCATAAATATCAGGCAAAACAATTTTGCGTGTAGGCATTAGAATTTTTTGTATGTATTCTTCGGGTAAACTTTTAAGAAAATCAAGTTCATGTTCTAGTTTGATTTCATTTTTGGCGGTTTTGGCACTGTAGCCAAAATAGGGATAGTGTTTCTTTTTGATTAGAGCATACATTTGTGCTGTATTAACCAATACAATAGGAATAATTTTGGGAGTTGAGAGATATTTGCGAATAGCATCAATGACTTTGTAGCCATGCATAAAGTCCATATCAATATCATCGATAGGAAGTACCAAAACAATCACATCGAAAAATTTACACACCTTGGAGAAAAACTCATGAAGCGTTTCATCAATAATGAGACTTTTGTGTAAATTGTAGAGTTTATGATAATCATCCTCATAATTTCTCTCTTGCGAAGCACTTATAGCAGAGACAAGCTCATGAATCATGGTGCTAAGTTCTTTAAATTGATAATGTTTTGTATCGCTTGTATTTTTTTGCATGGTTTCAAGCAAAGCTGTATAGACATTGGCAATAATAATTAATAAAATATTGGATTTATTATCAAGCTGATTGGGATCAATGGAGTCTAAAATTTTAACATTTGCTAAACCTTCTTGATTTTTGGTATCGTTTTTATTTTTTTTATCATTTTCGCCTTTGATTCTATGAATAACATTTATTAAAAAGGTTGTTTTACCGCTCCCTCGTTTGCCGTCGATCAAAATAGCATCGTGCATTCTCGTTTTTTCATACTGTTCTTTAGCTATGTCAAACTCTTTTTCAATCTTTTGAATATCTTTGACTCGCTCTTCGATGAGTTGTACAACTTTATCCAACTCCTTTTTATAGACAAAATCTTTCTTGACGGAGGCTTTTGGATCATTGAGATCAATAACTATTTGGTCGGACACATTAACTCCTTTGAGTGGTAGAATCACATAATAGATTTTACTACAATTAGTATTATTTATTATTAAAAGAGATATAATATCTAAAATATATTTTGGAGAGTGTGGATGATTGAATTTTTCAAGAGCAGTTATAGTGATTTTAAAGATTTACTTAAGCCAACCATGATAGCGATATTTTTTTTGATTCTTATAAATTTGGGCGTAAGCACTACCATTGAAAGCACAAGTATGGTAACGCTTTTTTTTGCAAAAACAGAACCTTTTGACAATAGCGATAATATTCTTAATCTCTTTTTGCAATTTATGACTATAGCGACAATATTCTCTTACGGCTACATTATCAAGATTTTTACCCAAAGTGTCATCAACGATAAAATCAAAAGCAACTATCTGTCTACTATTCATGACAATAGTTTTGAGATTTTACGCCAAGAAGTAGTTGAACGATTGCGATTAAAAGCAGCCTTTAGTAAGTTCTTTGAGAATCATCACAACAATGACTATCTTCTTTATATCATGCTTTCAAAAATTTTACCCAAAGAGGATAGATCCTCTCGCAGTTACCATGGTCAAGTTGAAATTATCTCTCATATCTACTGGGCACTCATCATGGCTACCTCTATCAATCTCTTATGGGTTTTGTTTCTCTTGCCAAGTTCTAATTTGTATTATGGTTTTCCTATTTTCTTCGCATTGGTTTTGTTGCTCATACTATTCCACAAACGAGAAGCGTTTGTTGTCAATCTTGCAACCAAACGTTACATAGCTCGCAACACACGACTCTATGTTAATTATTTATTAAATAACGACTGATACCAAGCGACTCAAACATCATCCCTGTTCCACCTTGTAGAGTCCAAAAAGGTATCGTCGTGGATGTGTTTAAAGGAGGCTTCGAGCATTTTGTAGAGGTTTTTGTTTTGGCTCTCCATGCCTAAAAGCCACTCTTTGGTATTGGCTCTGGCGTAGGGCATTTTGACATTTTTGAGCATCGCAGGACACGCCTCATCGCCAATGGTTGAGAGTTGATTGTCACTCGCAAAGGCTCTTAGTTGCGATTCTCGTACGCCAATAAGGGGGCGAATAAGATGGAAACCACGCTCAGTTTTGTAAATAGGTGCCATAGAACGCATCGAGCCATTGTAAAACATATTCATAAAAAAGCTCTCCACCGCATCATCAAAGTGGTGACCCAGTGCGATTTTATTAAACCCATGTTCTTGTGCATAGCTGTACAACGCCCCTCTTCGCATACGTGAAAAGTAGCTACAAAAAGAGGAGTTTTCCCGTATGGTATCGTTGGATACGGTATAGATATTGGTTTGAAATACCGTATGTTTGATGCCATACTGTGCTGTATGAGCCTCTAGGGCGGTGTAATGTTCGTTGGGCATACCGTAGTTGATTGTACACGCCTCGAATTCAAAATCAAAAGGGGCGTGTTGTTGGATATGTTTGAGTGCGTGTATCAATGCCAATGAATCTTTGCCTCCGCTAAGCCCAACTAGTACTCTATCCCCCTCGCCAATAAGCCTAAATTGTGCATTGGTTTTGCCAATGGTTTTGAGCAGTTTTTTGCTCATGGGGAGGTTTTTTGTTTTTTCTCGTTGTTTTTTTTGCAATGTTTTCCTTATCGGCTCTTTTGATTTTAAATCCAAAGCTTCTAAGCAGATGCTCTTTGCGGAGTATTAGAGTTTATACTCCACAAACTCATCTTGCTTACCGCTCTTATAGTCATTGGATATATTTTTAAGCTCTTGAACGTTCTCATCGGATATATAGTCAAATTTATCTATTTCATCTTTATGAAAATGACTTAGCAACCATTGAAACTTTTCATACACATTGTCGTTTACTTGGAGTGTAATGGTTGGCATACGCTTCTTTTAATATTTTGGATATTATATCTAAAAATTCACAATGTATTGAAGCGTATAGATGAGTTCGTTTTGGTGGCGTATGTCGCTGCGTTCTAGTCCAGGTTGGGTAGTGGTAATGATGGTACGAGCCGTTACGAGTTTGGTCAAATCGGTTTTGCGAATGCCCCAATAGGTATGGAGGATAATGGGTTCGTTTCGATAGGCTCCAATATAAAGCACAATATGCCCACGCACAAACAAAAGCGACCTAAAGGGTTTGGCGTGAGCGATAATGGTAGCCTTTTTTTGCTCAATAGTAGGAATGTGTTTGATGGCAATCATCTCTCCATCTTGGGCTTGTTGGCTTGAGTTGCGTCGCAAAAATATCCCAAAGACTCCCATAAAATCACGCACCGTTGCCGAACAATCTCTGCAATAGTAGTTCCCTCCCCAGCCGTAAGGTTCGTCGTAAAACTCTTTGGCGATACGGGCTACATTTTGAGGTGTAAAGGCGAGGGGTTTTGTGGCGACAATGGAGCTATCGTTTACTTTGAAACGCTCTATTTGGGCGTATCCGTTGCTTTGTCTTGTCGCAAAGAGGTAGCCGTTGCGGTCAAAAGGAAAGAGTGTGCCGAGTTTGACAAGCATGAGGTCTTTGGCGTTGTCAAAGAGTCTTAGGTTGTCTTTAGTGGTCATGGCGTAAGAGCCTCTTTTAAATGCCTCTATAAAGGCTCTATCGACCAAAGCAATATCCTCCATCCTTACCCAGCCAAAAGCGTAGCTTCCTTGCACAAATGCCCACTTTTTGTCTTTGGAAAAGTGCGACACAAAGAGCGGTACATTGAGGTAATAGGCTGAATTTTGGTTGTAATCAAAAGGAAATCCCTCCCCTTCTAAGGCGGGGTTGCGATAGACATCGCTTGGTGTAGGCAAAGCGTGAAGATTGGTGTGGGTGGTGGTAATGGCGTAGAGCTTTTGAGTATTGAGAGCGTTGTAGTTGGCGTTGTCAATCCATGCTCTCCATGTCGTAGGAGGAATCATTGTGCCATAACGAGTATAAATGGATTTACGCTCCAAAAATCGCACCTCCCAACCAAAATCCGTTGATGGAATATCAAGTGTGTTAAGCTCCCACGGGCGAAAATAGTGGCGGTTGTACTCCCTATCGTAGCGAAGTTGCTCACTCGAACTCATAGGCGAGATTTGATTGGCGTAATAGGCGGGGTCTTGTGGGATAGTATCCATATCGGCTACGGAGTTTTTGGGCAATCTATCGATGTCGCTACGCTCACGATAACTGGGCTTTAAAATATACTCCCCATAGAGCAAACCCAAACAAAGCATCCAAAGTAGAAATTTAGCCAACATCTTAGAGGACTTTGGAGCGTTGTATCGCCTCGCTTATCTCTTGCTTTTCGATATCGCCTGTAAGTACGATTTTGATCTCTCCATCGCCCAAATCCTCTACGTGCATCTCTTTGATTTTGCGTTTGGTATCCTCTTTCATGCAATCGCACTTGCCGTGTGAGCAGTTTTCAACCATAGTAAAAATTTTTGCTTTATCGACGCTTCCTGTGAAGTGAATATCGACACCTTGAGCGGTTTTATTGACGGTTTTTTGTATCATTGTGTTGCCTTTTTGGCGAAATATTTGAGGCATTGTATCCAATTTTGATTAATGTTGATTTTGGATTATTGGGGCTTTGACAATTCTAGCTGAAATGTTTACATTTTCTCAAGAGAATCAAATATTGGTTTGCATCTTGTGGGTAGGGAGTAGTATTTACTTCCCGTACTTTAGCTTTTGTAACGCTCCGCTAATATCCTCTTGACGCATAAAGTGTTCACCTACCAAAAAGGCATCAGCTCCTACACGGCTAAGCTCTACAACCGTTTCATGGTTATTGATACCGCTTTCGGCTACGATAATTTTGCCATTGGGGATAAGAGGGATAAGCTTTTGGCTTAGGCTCATATCCATCTCAAAGGTCTCTAAATTTCGGTGATTGATACCGATGATGTCCGCCCCCGCAAAAATCGCTTTGGTAAGGTCGGATTTATCGTGAATCTCCACAAGTGCTTCCATGCCCAAATGACGGGTATAGTTAAGTAGCGCTTTAAGCTCTTTTCGACTCAGTGCCATAGCAATAAGTAAGACAAAATCAGCACCATAAGCAAGTGCTTCGACGAGTTGGTATTTATCGACTATAAAATCTTTGCGTAGCAAAGGCATAGGCACGTAGCGTCGTATCATGCCCAAATACTCTTTGTTGCCTTGAAAAAAGTGCGGTTCGGTAAGGATAGAGAGTGCATCCGCCCTCCCTAGCTCATAAGCTTTGGCAATCGTTAGAGGGTCAAAATCCTCTCGTATGACACCCTTGCTTGGACTGGCTTTTTTGACTTCAGCTATGATTCGATAGGGATTGTCTAGAGTGGAAGTCAATGCACTCTTTACATCTTTTGGCATAAAGGGATTAAAAGAGAGCGAACGCCCTAGCCACTCAAGAGGATACTCTATTTTTTGCTTTTTTAAATCCTCTTTGGTTTTTTTGATAATTTCATCAAGTAACACGCTTAACCTCTGTTTTTGCAATTTTTTATTTGTTCAAAATGAACCTTAATCTCATCTTCAAACTCACCGTAATCGTCAAGCAATTTTTTGATAATTTCGTAGGCTTTGTTGCACTCTTTTTTCTTGTAGTATCCCCACGCCAAAGAGTCAAGATAGTAGGCGTTTGTGGGTTCGTTTTTGAGGGCTTTTTCGATGAGTACAATGCCTCGTTTGATATTGAGTTCTTCATCAATAAGGGTAAAACCGTAATAGTTGAGATAGATACTCTCATCGAGTCCTAGTCTAATGGCTTTTTCAAAGTAATCGGCAACTTTTTGGAGCATAATTTTGCTCTTTTTGTCTGTCGCCTCTTCAAGCGTCACAATGCCCATTTCGGCATACCACTTTGGGTCTCGATACTCATTGTAGAGCTTTTGGGCGATTTGCATCGCTTTGGGGTATTTTTGGTTCTCTTTGTAGAGATTAAAGAGCGTTTCGTAGCTCTTAGCATCGTCGGCGTACTTTTCCAAAAACTCAATAGCCCCTTGATGATCGGGTATGGCAATGTAGATCTCAACAATATTGTCTCGATGCTCTTTGATGCCATTTTGCAAATAGTACTCGGTATAGACACGTAAGAGATTTTTGGAATCATCAATAGAGGCGTAGAGATTGATGAGATATTTGAGTACCTCTTCAGAGCTTTCAATCATGCTTTTGTGTGTCTCTAGTCGCTTGATTGCCTCTTGGTGATTTTGTTCATTGACAATCAAAATCGCTACGATACGAAAGAGTACCGTCTCATCAAACTCTATCGCATAGGCTCTATCAAGGAGTTTGATGGCTTCTCGATACTCTTGGAGATAGATGTAGGGATTAGCAGCAAATTCCAAATCGCTTTGGGTTTGGGAGTACTCAATAAGCTCTGTAGCGACCCGTTTGGATTTTGGGTACTCTTGGGCATTGATATGGAGTGAAATGAGCAAACGCTTGGGTTCGAGGTCATCAGGATAGAGCTTTTTAAACTCCTCCATTTTGCTAATGTTGGTGGCTGTATCAATATTGCTAAAGATAGAACTACCCACTTCTTTGTAGAGATACTCACGATTGAGCGTTTTGGCGTAGAGATAGGCGAAGTACTTTTGAGAGCGGAAATACTCCTCTTTGTCTTGAAAAAAGAGCGCAGAGATAATAAGCGAATCTTCATTCATCTTATCCAAAGCATACTTCTCCTCTTGGGTAATCTCCAATGCCTGAAGAGACGTAAACACGACAAAAAGAAGCACTATCTTATACCAGGACACTCTTGTTTTACCTCATCTGTTTGGTTTTTAAATTGCTCCCAAAAGGGAAATGTTCGACACTGAAGGGGGCGTGCCTCATAGATACCGCATCGTTTGAGATTTTCATCAAAAAAGATACAAGCATAGTCGCCCTCACCTAGCTTTTTTTCGATCAAGGAGTAGCGATGTTTTACCTTTTTGAGGTACCTCAATGCTACTTCATCGACACTTAATTGCAAATACTCACTTAATCGTTGGATTTCGTTGAAATGAATCCAAATATAACCGCTCTCTCCACGACAACAAAAGCCGTTGCATTTGGCACACTCATTGGCATCAAAACCAAATTCAAATCCCTCTTTGAAGATTACATCATTCAAAATCGCCCCTTATAGTGTGAGTATTGGCTCTCTCAAATGCCTTTTTGGCACGAGGCAGATAGTTGCTTTCATCATCAAAGACAATCAGAGGCGGTCGTATTTTTGTCATGGATGCACTGTTGAAACGTGCGGCAACGAGTACGAGTTTGGACTCTCTATCTATTTTGGAGTGGACAAACTCTATCTCAACGGGATTGATTTTGGCTTGTTTGAGATAAAACAAAACCGTATCAATCTGTTTAGCATCGTAACAAAAGATAAACCACCCCTTGGGCTTTAGCAACGCTTTGGCTTTAAAAATAAAGGCTTCAAGTGGTAAATGGTGAGCGTATCGTGCCGTGTTGATAGACTCAATATTTGTCTGCGTTACGCTACTGTGATAAAATGGTGGATTAGATACAATAAAATCAAACGCTCTATCAAAATCATGCTCTATAAAATCATTTCGTATTATATCGACATTTGTTGAATGTATGGCAAAATTTTGCCGTGCATAATCAATCATTTTGTGTTGTTTATCAATGACGGTAGTCTCAAGCCTAAAATCTCGACTCAGCAACAACGAAATCACGCCCACGCCGCATCCTACATCGAGCAATGTGCCTTTGGGATTGAACGAAGCGATAAATTGATACAAAAAAATAGAGTCACTATTGTAACGATAACCGTGAGTTGGTTGATAAATAAGCATAAAAATTCCAAATTTTTATCAAATTTTATCCAATTTTGGTAAAATCCCAATTATGAAACATAGCACAAACGACACCATTAACATTTTAGAACCCCAATCGATTGATTTTTCGATGCTTGATTACGAGTGTTCTTACATACCAGGCAAAATGACACGCATGAATTATAGGTACGTTCATCGTGCCAATAGCTCATTTGTAACCGCCGTCATTCATCGAGGTTGGAGACGCTTTGGCAAGTACTTTTTTCATCCTATTTGCGAGGGGTGTAATGCTTGTAAGAGTATTCGTATCAACGTCAATGATTTTAAGCCTACCAAATCGCAACGCAAAGCCTACAAACGCAACAACGATACCAAAATCATTCTCCAAAAGCCCACCCTTAGTCAAGCCCATTTGGGACTCTACAACAAATACCACCATCAAAAACACCAAAAAGATGGCTGGAGTCACAAACACATCTCCCAAAGAGAGTATTATGAAAATTTCGTCGATGGAGCGTTTGAGTTTGGCAAAGAGGTACTCTATGTGCATCATGGCAATTTGGTAGGGGTTGATTTTATTGATATTTTAGACGATGGCATTTCGGCTATCTACTTCTATTACGATTTGGATTATGCACGTCTTTCATTGGGTATTTACTCTTTGCTCTATCAAATTGAATTGGCAAAAAAGCTTGATTTGCAATGGATTTATCTAGGCTATTGGGTCGATGGATGCAAAGCCTTTGCTTACAAAGAGGGCTTCAATCCCCAACAACGCCTCGATGGCTTCCCCAATATCTACGAACAAGCCAATTGGGAAAAGGCTTAGCCCTACAAAAGCTTCTTTGCCAAAATATGAATGTATCTGCCCATGTTTTTGTAGCCATCGTTTCGGCAATAGCGGTACTCTAGTTGCATAAGTTCGTCGATGTTGGTTTGGGTTAGGACTTCATGGCTCATGTAGTCGTGAAAGACTCTAATGCCTGTATGGGCTTGGATGGAGTATCCGCTAGATTCAAGCCACGCCGTTATCATCTCAGGCTTTTGAGGGTAGGGTGGGGTGAGTTTTTTGCCTTTGCCATACCATGCGGAGGTATCAAGCACAAAAGGGATTTTCCATCCCCCTTGCAAGGCGTTGCGATAGACAAAGCTATGGTAGTTAAAAAAGAGCAAAGAGAGATAACCGTCTCTTTTGACTTTTCTCGATACAATTGCAAGCGTCTCCATCGGAGTCGCCAACCACTCCAATACGGCATGAAACAAAACCACATCTTGCATTGGCAACTCCAGTGCTACTTTTTGGACGCTAGATTTGATAAAGGTGGCTTTAATATTGGCTTTTTCAAAAGCGTTTTGGGCTTCGCTAAGCATTTTGTAGGAGATGTCACAGCAAGTAAGATGATGCCCAGTCCTAGCAAACCAAAGAGCCAACTGCCCCATCCCGCACCCCGCATCCCAAATATCCAAAGGCTCTCGGGCGTGTAAATTAGCCAAATCCTCTTGAATCAATTTCAATCGCCACTCGCCCTTCAAACCCCCGTAAATTTTGGTTTTGAATTTATCTATCAAGGGATCAAAGTTTTGATCGTACTTACCACGCTCTTTTTGTTTCATGAAATCTTAAAACTCTTTAACATCGTTTATTTCTCATACTATACTCATCATGGTCGCAAATGCACTGCAAAACAGCTACATTCTCATCTATTGATATTAAGATTCTGTATTGTGTGTTGGGAATACGTATGGAGTGACGATTTTTGTCATGTTTGCATTGGATTTTTTTGAATTGGAGTTTCTGATTTGAACTATCGGTTTTGAAAAGTTCTATTGCTGATTCGATATTTTCGCAAGTAAGGATATACCGTTTGGTAATCCGTTTAAAAGTTCGTTCATAATCTTTTGATTTCTCAATATTCATTACAATCTTTTAGCATACTTTTGTTGTATATTTTTGACTTCGAGGGTGGAAATTCGGTCTAGGTATTCGACCATAGCAAGATGAAGTTTGTTTGTTACTTGATGCAAATCATCAAAAAGCTCATCTTGATTTTTGAGTTCTTGTAACTGCTGTTTGTAGAGTTTGATAATCTCTATAGAGTCATAAATATTGTCGTAAAAATCTTCAAGTTGAGTGTGCAAGTGGTCGAGGGTTGCATGATTGTCAAGATAAGCACTAGAGAGTTCTAGCTCATCAATGAGAGATTTATAAGTATTTATAATGGTAATCATAAGCTTACGATAGATACTTTTGTCTTGACTCTTGAAAGCATCGACGGCGATAGTAAAAAAATCAAAATAAGAGTGATTAATGATTGCTGACATACTCTCTCCTTTTTATCCATTGAGATATTATAGCATAATTACTCTCTTGCTTATTTGCCCTATCGCCCCCGCCTTTATCAAAACGAGAGCTTAAGCCCCCCGTAGATGGATTGGTCTAGGGTTTTGTCGTATTTTTCATAATCGGTATCAATGCTTCGATAGCCCGAATAGACGGAGACGTTATCAATAACATCGACATCGGTTTGTACTCTAAATTCAGTATAGGAGTCGGCATTGGAAAAGCTTAGCGACCCAGGTGCATAGAGCAGATGAGCGCTTACAAAAGCGGGTGGAATATCTTCAAGAGGAAGCTTATAAATCGCTTTGGCTAGTAGAGGGAGAGCAAAGAAGCTATCTTGTTTGTTATCGCTCATTATCAGCTTCGCCCCTACGGCAAACTTCAAACCCTCTATAGCCTCTACGTTTCCATTGGCAGTAAATCCTGCACCAAAAAGATAACTGTAAGGAGTATTGAGGTAGTTGGTTTCGATTTTGTATTTGGTGGTATCTTCATCGGTTTGGATATACCCCGTGACATCAGTATGCGACTCAACCTCCATGCTATCACCATTGATATTGAAACCGATTGCATCATCTGCCATAAGGATTGCGGATGCAATTAATATAATTAATATGGAGCTTTTCTTTTTCATACTATCTCCTTCATATTTTTTGATATTATAACACAGAAATGATTAAAGTGAATGATTTTTAGACAATTTATAAAAACTAAAGCCTAAAAATGATTTTTTTGATAAAATAAAATTTATAAAACAATAAAGCATCCCTCGTTCCCACCAAGACGATGGAAATGAGGAAAATCATCTAAATCCATCCGTATCAGAGTACGAACAACCTTGATAAACTCTTTATGTCAAGGAGATAGAACATAACGTATTGTATTTAGTCTTGAACTTTTGTCTTTTTGGTAATCCCCGTTTCTCCACCTAGAAAGCGATAACATTTTAAAAAGAACAATTAAAGAATGGATTCCTAGAAGAATCATACTATTAAAATAGCGTAACCACTCATCTCTTCTATGCCTCAAAAAACTTTAAATACCAAGTAGCAAAAATCATGAGATAAAATGGGTTATCCTTTTGCCGATAAACCAAATCAATCAGGGGGCATGTAGTTTTTGTTTTCTTCTCTCTTTTTTTGGCGTGTTTTTTTCTTTTCGTCCATCATGAGAGCATCTTTGTACTCCTCTTCGTTGTCAAACCTTGCACCGTCTATAAATTTGGTTTGGTCATCAAATTGCCCTGTGTGCACACCCCAAATGAGAGCCACAAGCCCCAAAGCACCCAGCAGTGTAGAGACGCCAAGCATCAAAATGATAATCGATTCGCTCATATCTTAAATCCCATCGAGATGGTTTTATCAAAGTTGCTACCCAGTTCTTTGGCTATCTCGTCGATAAAATCACGCATTCCAAAGATGCTCTCGTCTCGTACGGCGACTTTGTAGGCGGTGTTTTTGATGATGAGGTGAATTTGACCGCCCGTAAGGTCATATTTTGCCAAATTTTCCATATCAAAACCCTCTTCGTAATCGGCATTTTCGGGTAGCATGAGTTGCCACAATTGGATACGTTGTTTAAAAGCAGGGCGTTTAAATTCGACTTTGTAGTTAAAGCGTCTCGAAAAAGCTTTGTCGATGTTGTCAAGTAGATTGGTAGTGGCTATCAGTATCCCCTCAAACTTCTCAATCTGCTCCAAAAAGATATTTTGCATTTGATTGTGCATCTTATCAGCACTGCTTCCTGCCCCCTCGCTGCGAGCACTCAAAAATTGGTCGGCTTCGTTGAGTAGCAAAATGGGATCGACTTTGGCTTGAAAGGAGAGTTCTTTGAAATCATCGAAGATTTTACGCACATTTTTTTCGCTCTCACCTACATACATCGAGAGGATTTTGGAGCAATCAAAGCTTAAAATCGGTTTTTTGAGTGTTTTGGCTAGACTCATTGCCGTCATGGTTTTGCCCGTTCCTGCTACGCCGTAAAAGATAATTTTGGCATCAATGGTGCGTTTGTTGCTGTCTTTAATCCCCCAATCTTTGAGCTTTTTGAAGACATCTTTATCGACTTGTTTTTGGAGCATTTCAAGGATTTTGCGGGTATCATCGTGGAGTACCACATCTTCAAGCGAGGTTTTGGGTTCGAGGTACTCAAATATCTCTTGCTCTTTGACAAGCATATCGAGTTTGAGTTTGCTCACTTTTTTCTTTTTATTGGGGTGGATGATTTGTTGCATGACATCATCTTGAATATAAAAAGAGCGACTAATACCCCCAAAAGGCGTTAATACCTCTTCGTAATCAATAATGTTTTGAGCAATGAGTTTAGAACCCTCTTCAAGCAAGGCGCGATTTTTGATGCGTTCATAATCATCATTGGAGACGAGGTCAATCAAAGTGTTCATATCTCTAAATTTCCCCTCGCCTCCGCTGTATTCCTCTTTGAGCAGTGCCAAAAAGATGATTTTGTGTTGCTCTTCGAGAGCGTTTTTGGTAAAAAACTCCTCGACTACGATGGGTTCTTGAGTGGCTTTGATACGCTCATCGATGCGACTTGAGAGGAGTGCGATTTTGGTTTTGAGTCGGCTTACGGCGTTTTCTTTGAAGCTGTGGCGATAAGAGGCCATTTTGCCAAAGAGTTCGATGAGGTCAAATTGATCTTGAAGATACTCCAAATGGTCGGTGTAGGGCTTGATGTCGGGTAGAGCAATCTCTAGCGTACCCTCTTCGAGTAGTTTGAGAAAAACAGGGCTAGGCGTTATTGAGCTTACTAAAATTTCAAGGTGTAAATTGTCATGGTTTTTGACTATCCCAAAATCGACTTGTGTAAGCCATCCCAAATCAATCAGGTTTTTGATGATAGGAAGATGCTCTAAATAGTCGTAATTTTTACCTTTGAAGTTGTTTTGCAATATCTCCAATACGCTCACATCTTCAAAGCCGCTGATATATTTTTGGGTAATAGATTTTAAAATAGTGGCCTCTTGGGGTGTGCATTTGAGTTGTTCGTAAATTTTGGTTTGCGTTATATCACGATGGGTAATAAATTCTATAAGATATTGCACTAAAGGCTCCAAATTTTTGGTTTATTATACCATTTTTAGTTAATGGTTACTATGTTATAATAGTTCAAACGATACAGAGGCAGGGATTATGAATATTACCATCAAACGATTTGATCGCTACAAACAACCCCAACATATTGAGATGGCGTACAAGATTGAAACAGAGGGATTGACGCTCCTACAAGCCCTTCAACGTATCAAATCGACTATCGACCCCACCCTTACGTTTAAATCGGGATGCAAATCGGGTATTTGCGGGACGTGCGGCGTACGAGTCAATGGCAAAGAGCAATTGGCGTGCGACTATAAGGTGCAAGTGGGAGATGTTATCGAAGCGCTTAATTATCACACGCTTAAACGGGATTTGGTTGTGGATAAAAGCCACTCACTAGATAGCCTTACTCGTGCCAAAGCCTATTTGGGTAGCTATCAAAAAGCCAATATCACCATCGACGAGGAGAAGAGGATAGAACTCCAAAGCGATTGTATCTTGTGTTCGTCGTGCTTTTCGGCGTGTCCCGTTATGGCGGTCAATAGTGATTTTTTGGGTCCTTTTGCCCTCACTAGGGTCTATCGCTACAGTGTTGATAAACGAGAAGCAAATCCCAAAGAGGCTATTGATGCTATTCAAAAAAATGGCGTATGGGATTGTACTTTGTGCGGTGAGTGTACGGTAGCGTGTCCGCAGGGCATTAATCCCAAAATGGACATTCTGCATTTGCGTAGCGTATCCGCCCAATACGGCTACAACGACCCCAATTTCGCCACCATGAGCTTCGGAGTCGATTTTGGCAATGGGTTTGGGTTTTGAGTAAAATAATGTTT
>DYTG01000224.1 GCA_020726085.1 Sulfurovum sp. | reverse complement strand
TTATTCGCCTTTATAACCTCAATAGGATTCAGTTTTTTTATCCGTCGAAGTGGCAACCATACGCTTAAAAGTGAAGCGGTCACAATTGCCACCAACGTAGTCGTAAAATAAGAAAGTTTGATATGCCCATAAATGGTCGTATTCATTCCAAAACTCTCCAATCCATCTGCAAATGCACTCAAATCAATACCGTTATTTTTTAAATAGAGGAGTATCAATACTCCAAGCAACGCCCCCAACAGATACCCAATCACCCCAACCAACAGGGCTTCAAGTAGTATCTGCATTCGTATGTAACGGTAGTGCATCCCGATGCTTAGCATGATTCCAAACTCGCGGATTCTGTCCAAAATAGAGACATACATCACGCCCAATATGCCCATAAAAACCACCAGCATCACAATAATAAAGGTGACTCCATTAAAAATCACCATGATATCTTCCATCTGTTGCATCATAGGATTGAGTTCTAAAAAATTCAGTACATCAAGGTTGGGGTAACGCTTTTTGATGGTTTGGTAAAGTTGTGCATTTTCCCCTCGCACGGCAATCTGTATGGCATGGGTTTTTGGCACATTTAAAAAGGTATAGAGTTGTGATTTTTCAACATATATCGCACGATTATCTAATGCCATATTGGCAGTTTGAACAATGCCTCTAACACGCAGTGCCATAGCATTAATTTCCCCTTGACTGTCTTGTGTAGAGAAGATAACTTTAGAACCAATTTGAACTTTGAGCGTCTTAGCCAACTCTATTCCTAAAATCGCTCCTCGTTTCTCGAAACTGATTTTACCCTTTTTCAAAAAACTGCTAAATGTACCAAACTTCTCTTCATCCGCCAAATCAATCCCATAAATGGTAGAAAAAGAGGACTTCCTAGCCGTAGAACTTAACCCATCAGCACTGAGTCGCAAGGTCACCGCTTCTACCCCATCTAATGCCTCTATCTCTTTTCTAATGGTAGGCACATTGGCAATACTGTTTTTTATATCAGGGTCAAGCCGATACCCTTTGGCATACAAACTCATATCCCCACTGTCACTGCGTTTGATGCTCTCTATCATGTTCAGTGTCATTCCATCATAAAGCCCTTGTAGACTCAACATCATGCTCATACTTACAGCAATCATGAGTATAACTAGAATGGTTCTTGAAAGTCTTAAAAAGGAGTTTTTGTAGGCGAGTTTTAGGATG
>DYTG01000223.1 GCA_020726085.1 Sulfurovum sp. | reverse complement strand
GTTTTTTATCGGTTTCAATCCCATATATCGCCTCAACAGTTGCTTCAATCATCGCTGAAACCTCTACAAGTCCACTATCATTGACAACTTTTTGCCCATCATCTCCTAAGGCAAATTGGATAAATTCAGCTCCAAGTGGGCTAGGTTGGTTGGTTTGATATAAAAATAGACGACGACCCAAAGGATAATCTTCGGTTTTAATACTAAATTTGGTTGGAGAAATGGCATTTACACCGCTTCCCATACTTATTTTGAGAGCTTTGGTTGTACCTATGTAGTTGAGACCTATGAAACCGATACCAGTTAAATCACTCGCCACATTTGAAGAGAGTTCTTTGCTGTCTTCAAAACATTTTAGATATGGATTATCTGCATCACACTCTAGTTTTGTACCACAAAGGACAAGGTGTTTGAAAGTATCATAAGTTCCTGATTGTTTGTCCCTTGAGTAGAGTTCTATTTGACCATTTCTACCTCCTATTTGCGACCAATCGGTAATCTCACCCAAAAAAATCTTCTTCACCTCTTCAACGCTTAGTTCTTCAATAGGATTATTGGGATTAACAATAATTGCCAATCCATCAAGTGCGATCACATGCTCTTGTGTTCTTGAGGTCGGATTTCCAAGTCTTTGTGCTTCAAATTTTTGTATCGCTTCCTTTTTGATAGGACTTGATGACATTCCTACATCCGCATATCCACCTATCAATCCAACTTTTTTATTCTCATCAGTCTCATCAAACGCTGTACTTGAACCATGTGCTTTTATCTCTACGGCATCAAATGTTCTCGAACCATCTTTTTTACCTCGAATCAAAACTTCCAACTCCCGTAACGGTACTTTTTCGATTTGCGTGTAACCTTTCTCTTTCATAAATGCCTCAACCAATGCAGGTGCTAGTTTTGCTCCGATGGTGTTTGAACCATGAATTCTCAAGATGATATTATCTTGGGGGGTAGCTTTTACTTCTGCTGATGAGGGTGAAACTTTTATAGGAGGTGGGGGAGGGGTATCTCCATTTGAACCAAATCCTATCCATGCTATGATTCCTAGTAATATTAAGGCTAAAGGCAATAACCATTTTTTTATTTTTGAGAATATTTTTTTAAATTTATTCTCATCTTCTTCCGCATTTGCTACGACTCGTAGAGGTTTATCACACTCGGTACATATAAAATTCTCTTCCGTAGATTCAATCGTATCATGACTATC
>DYTG01000222.1 GCA_020726085.1 Sulfurovum sp. | reverse complement strand
CACCAAAAGTTAATTATCTCTAAAGTATAGCTCTTCTATGTCTTTAAATCCGTGGCGATTGAGTATCTCTTTGAGTTTGAAATTTTTGGGTTTTTGGGTGGTTTCATAGCAGATGAAGATTTTGTCGTACTCTTTATCATCGACATTGTAGAGGAAATTATCGATATTTTCAAAGTAATTATCTTTAAATTCAAGTTTGGACTCGATATCGCCATCGACATTGGCAGGACTTCGGGTGGTGGCTTGAAAATAGACATCAATCCCGCTAAGTTCGAGCGACAACGCCAAAAGATAGGGCGGATACATAAACTCAGCCGTACCCAAAACCAGTACTCTTTTGCCCTCCAACGCATCGCTATCTATAGGATTTTCGAGGACACTGTGCAATCTATCGATACCGTATCGCCCAAAATTGTAGGGGATAATCTCATCTAACATCACCTTTTCTTGAGGTTGTGAGACGATGCACTCATTCATGACTTTGCCGTTGTAGTGCCATTCAAACTCAAAATTGCCATTGTAGAGTGCAATGTTTTTGAACGCATTTTTTTTGTTGCCAATCCAGCTTAAAATCGTGACAAGCAGATAGTTGTGTACAGCAGGGAGGTGGTGTTTGAGTTGCTCTATTAAATTATTGGCGGTTTTGCCCGTAGAGACCTCATCATCGACCAATACTACATTGCCCACATTATAGAGCAAATCACGCAAATGACTCTCTTTGGGGTGATAGATGATATGGCTAGGTGCATGGCAATGCTCTTCGTAAAACTCCAAAAATGTATCGTGAGAGGTCATAAAACGAGTCGAATGGATATAAAATATCTCTTTGACGCCAAACTCATCACGAAGCGATTCGAAGACTCCATGCCCTAGTGCTGTAGCTGTCTCGGCAAATCCAATCACTACGGTGGGTTTATCAAGCAAGAGTTGATGTGCGGTTTTGTGAGCCAATTGTGAGTATATCTCTTTCATTGTGGAGGGTTTGACGGGAATGTGTTTGCCCAGTACCCTGGAGACAAACAGATACCCCCGTTTGGGATTGAGCCTAGAGCCAAAACCTGTAAGGTGTTCTAACTTTTGATCGCAGCTCACGTTCAAAAACCCCGTCTTTAGTGACATATTGAGCATAATAGTATCCTGTTGTGTAAAACTTTAATGTATTATATAGAATATTTTGTAATAAAAGGGTATCAAATCAACGTATTATTCAAACC
>DYTG01000091.1 GCA_020726085.1 Sulfurovum sp. | reverse complement strand
AATGAAGTGAAACAATCTCAAATGTTATAGATTACTTCGTGTCTCGCAATGACGAGGTTTGAGATTTTCGAGCAAGTCTCAAAAAAAGCTTAAAAGAGCGTTTGGCTTTGCAATCCATGGCGTAGTGGATACACTCCAAATACTCTTGAAGCTCTTTGGAAGTAATGTCGTGCTTAGCGGCCTCTTTTTTGAGGATATATTGGGGTATCTTTGGTTGGTTTTGTTCAAAAGTACGCACAAGCTTTTGCGTTTGGGGCGTGAGGCGGTTGTGGCAAAGCCGTGCGAAAACAAAGGGCAATTGGTACTTTTGATACCATTGTGTCGCCAAATCAATCGCTTCACCCCCTTGTAAAAAAAACTTCAACGCTCTATCGCCTATAATCACCTCGCCCCTAAGCCCCAAAACTCTAGCCAATACATTGGAAGTAGCCGAGGCATTATCACTTTTGCTTACATTATAAGGGATGACAAAAACACTACGCACCTCTTGGTAGGCTACGATGCCTATATCACTGCACTTTTTGCCCCTAGAGTGGATACTCGAAATAAAGGCACTGTCGATACGTCTAGCGTGAAAATCACGATTGATTTTTGAAGGTACGCCGCTTTTGTAATGCAAGGCTTGATAGGCAGCACCTCCTTTGAGATATTTTTTCAAAAAGAGACGAAAAGGGAGGAGGTTGAGATACTCGATGGAACCAAATTTCATGGATTGTTCGCTTAAATTTTTGGTTAATTATAGCAAAAAGGGGTAATTATTGGTTAATTTTCGATGGATTGAACGCTTTTTTTATCAATCAAAACCCCCATGAAATGGGCATTTATTAACAAATCATTAACCAATTGTTAATTTAAAGCCAAAAAACTTGACATTTTAAAGAACGCTATGTTATAATCTCATCATCATAATCAAAATATTTTAAGGAGTTAAATTATGAAAAAAACACTTTTACTTTCAATCGCTGCTTCAGCAGTACTTTTTGCTGGTGGTGACATCGTCGAGCCAGCTCCAATAGCAGAAGCTACACCATGTGCAACATCTAACCTCAAATGGTATGGTCAAACTGTATTATATTACCAAACAGCAGAGAACATCAATGCAGTAGCTGATAACGAATTGTTTGATGGTGACGTATCAAGAGCAAACGTTGGTCTTAAATTGGGCGTAACAGGCTCTAATCTTCTTGGTACAGGTCTTGGATTTGGTGCAGAAGTTGTTTATCTTACTTCACTTGGTCTTGAAAATGATGGTGATACAATTGGTGTTCCAGCTGCAGGTTTCGTTGATGGTGGTGGTGATGGTATCATAAATGATTATGTGTCAAATGTAATGCAACTTGCAAGTGAAACTGGTGAGCTTGATAGTGGTGAATTAACACAAGCATACCTCTCTTATACAATAGATAACACAACGGTTAAAGTAGGTAGAATGGAGCTTCCACAATCTCTTTCTCCATTTGCATTCTCTGAAACATGGAACGTATTTGCCAACACATTTGATGCAGCACTTCTTGTAAATACAGACTTACCCGATACAACATTGGTACTTGCATACGTGCTTAACTCTAACCAAATTGGTAACTTGAGCGTATGGAATGAAATTGGTGTAAACGGCGGTCTTAGACCAGGCAATGATGGTGCCTTTCTAGTAACAGCACAAAACAAATCTATTCAAGGTCTTGAGCTTACAGGTTCTTTCTACTACATTGCAGAATCAAGCCCATTGGCTGGTGAAAACAATGCACTTGCAGCTTGGGCTGGTGGTCTAGGTGACGCTGAAGATGTAATGGCTGTTTGGGGTGATGCTAAATTTATGATGCCAGTAGCGGGTCATGATATTGGATTTGGTGTTCAAGGTGGTATGATTGATGCAGGTAACACAGATCCTACCATCGCTTACGGTGCAAAAGCTATGGGTAAATTCAACTTCCCAGCATTTGGAAACGTTGCATTGTGCGGTGCTTACACAGGTGTAGATATGGGCGGTATGATTAATGCTTCAATCACAAACGTAGGTACAGGTGTTAAAACTCCACTCTATACACAAATGGTAGCAAACCAAAACTATATTTCTGGTGCAATGTCTAACTTCGGTGAAGCAAACACTATGATGATCAAAGCTTCTGCTACTTATGATCTTCCTGCTCTTGGAAACGTAGGTCTTTCTGTTGCTTACTCAACTACAGAAATCGTAAATGGTATCACTGGTGCTGCTCCATTGGCTGCAGTTATTAACACAAACGATTTTGCTGAGTTGGATGTTGTAGCTACAACTAAACTTGGTGGTGCTGAAGTATTAGCTGCGTATGTCAATCAAACTCAAGACAATAGCCTAGCTGTTGGTACAAATGAAATTGATACTGATATTGTTCGTGTATGGGCTAAATGGAACTTCTAATTATAGATTTTCTATAAACTCTTAAACTCTTACGCTTTGGCGTAGGGGTTTATCTCTCTTTTATACTTTGACTTGCTCCCAAACTGCGTTTGGGAGTGTATAGATAAGCCATAATAAACCAACCAATTATTAACTCTAAATAAGCTAAAATATAGATATACATTCCCAAATGCAATTTTGGAACGAGGGAAAATTGCTATCAATCAAGACTTTTTGCTACTAACTTCCTCATTTTCGATATTTTAGAAGTGGTCTATTCAATCAAATTTTTACCAAAACTCTATCGAGCAAAGAAGTACTCAAAAAGCGTTTGAGGTAGCCCAAAATGTAGGTGGCTTTGGTGATGTAGTAGCGAGGTTTGGGGCGTTTGGATTGGATGATGGAATGCACGACTCTAGCAACGGCAATCGCCTCCTCATTAAAAGGTACTTTTTTGACGTTACCTTCTATATTTTCAAGGTATTGAGCCTTGAAGCGGGAAGAGTCAATATCTACATTGGCTTGAAGTTTGGCTATAGCATTTTTTCTAAAATCACTCGTAATAGGACCCGTATTGAGCAGTATAGCGTAAACATTACTCCCTTTTAACTCCAAACGAAGCGTATCGGTCAATCCCTCTATGGCGTATTTACTGGCATTGTATGCCCCTCGTCCTTTGAGTGATACAAGCCCCAAAACAGAACTGTGTTGGATAATTTTGCCGTATCCTTGGGCGTACATAATGGGTAAAATTTGCCTTGTGGCTTCATGCAAACCCAACACATTGGTCTCAAATTGCTCTCTAAGGGCGTTGGTTGAAATATCTTCGAGCATTCCTGCTTGTCCAAATCCTGCGTTGTTAAACCACACATCAATACGACCCTCTTTTGCTAACACCGCCTCAATCACTCTAGTAATATCGTGTGATTGGGTGACATCAAGTACCATCGCCTCGTCAAATCCTAGTGCTTGAAGCATCGCTACATCTTCATTTTTGCGTGCGGTTGGATAGACTTTGATACCTTTGGTTTTGAGATAATGAGCGGTTGCCAAACCTATGCCGCTGCTGCAGCCTGTAATTACGATATTGGTCATGGTATTTCTCTCTTGTTTTTACGTACTCTATCAACTCCATGCTTAATGCGTGGCAACTATTTACAAACTTATGCTACTATTTTGAAAAATTTTTGAGGAGTCTATCATCATAAAGATACTCATTATAGAAGATGACCCAGAACTCTCGTTGGTGCTTTCTAGCTATCTTACCCAATACGATATGGAGGTAATTTGTGCCGAAGAGCCCTACATAGGTCTATCGCTTCTCACCCAACATCAATTTGATTTGATTATTTTGGATTTGACATTGCCTGGGATGGATGGGCTTGAAGTGGTGCAAAAGATTCGTGAAAACTCCAATATTCCCATCATCATCTCCTCTGCACGTGACGATATTACCGATAAAGTCATTGGACTTGAACGAGGAGCTGATGACTATATGCCAAAGCCTTACGACCCCCGTGAGCTTGTCACACGCATCAAGACGATTTTGAGAAGAATGGTTGTAGCCCAACCCAAAGAGCAAAAAGAGGAGCTATTTACCGTGGATGAGAAGTCTCGTATTATTACTTTTAAAGGTAATCTAATGGATCTTACCGCCGCCGAGTACGATATTCTCTCAATGCTTGTGCATCACCAAAACGGATCGGTTTCAAGAGAACAACTCCTCTACGAGAGCCAACACATCGATGATGATAGCTCCATCAAAAACATTGATGTCATTATCTCCCGTATTCGCCAAAAAATTGCACACATTGATGATTCCAAAAGCTACATCAAACCTATCCGTGGGGTGGGCTACCTTTTGACGACCAAATAGAAATATGAACAATCTCTCTGTCACCACCTTTATTCATATTCTCTTCTCTTTGGCGATTGCGATTTTGATTGCTACGCTTTTTATCTTTATCTCATGGGACAAAGACTCCAATCAAATCAAAGAGATTAATCACTACAAACTTATCGCCGATGCCTTTTTGTCCAAAGTACAGCTCAATCCCTCCAAAGAGAAGCTTGAAAAACTCTACGAGGATTTTTCAGTACGCCCCATCCCCAATGAACAATCGGCACACCAAATAGCCCAAAGTGGCAAAACCATCTTTACGGGCAAATCGGTTTACGGTCAAGTGCGTGTTTTTCAAACCCCTACCAATCACTACATCTATGTGGAGCGTATGGGGTACAACATTATGCTAGAAGATGCCCGTCCTCAAAACTACACGATTCATATGGTAGTCTCGATTGGACTGCTCTTGATTTCGTTGCTTTTGGTACTCTATTTGGCTATTTTACGCAAACTCTATCCGCTCAAAAAACTCCACAAAGAGATCGAAAAATTTGCCAACGGTGAAACCAATATCGATCTTCCTTGTCATGGCAATAACGATGAGATTGGCAAAATCGCACGTAGCTTTGATAAAGCAATACAGCACATCAATCAACTCACCGCTTCCAAAAATCTCTTTATGCGTAACATCATGCACGAACTCAAAACGCCTATCACCAAAGGACGTATTATCGCTCAAACCATCGAAGAGAATAAATTCAAAGCGATTTTAATCCGTGCTTTTGATAGAATGAACGAGCTTATTAGCGAACTAGCACAAGTCGAACGCATTACAACAAGCAGTTTTGAGCCTGTCAATGAGCATACAAAGATGAGTGAAATCTTTCATCAAGCCCAACAGATGCTGCTTGAAAACTCCAAAATAGATGCTTCTTACAACGATTTTGCTCTCTATAGCGATATTAAATTGCTCTCCTTGGCACTCAAAAATCTTATCGACAACGCCATAAAATACTCCAAAGACAAAAAAGCCTCTTTTTATGCCAATCCTCATCGTATTGATGTAGCCTCCAAGGGTGAACCGCTTATCCATCCTCTTGAGTACTACGTTGAGCCTTTTTCGCAAGAGCAAAAACGTGCCAGTGGATTTGGTTTGGGACTCTATATCGTCAATAGCATTGTGTTGAAACTGGGCTACAAGCTAGAGTATCAATTCAAAGAGGGGAGCAATATCTTCTCTATTGTTTTTAAGCCTAGTCCAAAAATGCCAACAACGAAGCCGTAACGGCAACATTGAGCGACTCAACGCCTCGACGCATAGGAATAGCGATAGAGGCATTCGAGAGCTTCTCAACCTCTTGCGAAACCCCTTCACTCTCATTGCCCAACACAAAGATGGTTTTGTTTGGGTAGTGCATTGCTTTGTAGCTGTGTGGAGCACGAGAGGAGAGTGTATAGAGCAAAGCACCGCTTGTTTGAAACTTAGTGAGTGTTTTTACGAGCGATTTGCTTTTGATAATAGGAAGCCTAAAGAGCGTCCCCGCACTCGCTTTGATAACCAAAGGCGAAATTTTAGCACCAAAAGCCTCTTGAATGAGCAAAGCATCAATATTACCCGCCGCCGCCGAGCGAATAATCATCCCGAGATTTTGCGGATTTTGGACTCCATCAAGAGCCAAAATACGATAGCTTTGGCTCTTGGTTATAAAATCATCTTCATTGGTTGAGTGATTTAATACAATATCCAATGCCACCCCTTGGTCTTGTTTGGCGTTTTTGGAGATTCGTGAAAGAGCGGTTTTGTCGTGATAGGCTATTTCGACACGGCGACTTGTTGCCAAGGCTTTGATTTGCTCAATCACTCCTGCTTCTTGATTGGATTGGCTTAGGTGGAGTTTATAAATCCTAATCGTCTCATCGCTCAACGCCTCTAACACCGCATTACGCCCGTAGAGTGTGAGCATCTTCTCAAAGAAGCTTTTTTTGTTGAGATACTCTTGTGAATCGTTCATTGTATTCTCGCTTTTGTTTGGTATTGTAATGAAATTTTGCACAGTAATGGTTAATGATTTGCACCTCAAAAGATATTGCTGGGATTATTTTGATACAAAAAGCTCCAAAAAAGCAGAGCGGGGAAAATTTTTTTTGGGGAGGTCTCTTCTTTTCTCATTGTGGCATTAATCCACAATCCCAAAAACACGTTTGGGATTGTGAAAAGGGTTTTGTGTTTTATTTTGCTAGAGCAGCTTTGGAAGCCTCTACTACTTTGGCGAAAGTTTGGGGAGCATTCATTGCCATATCTGCTAATACTTTTCTATCGAGTTCAATAGTAGCCAGTTTCAATCCGTGCATAAATCGTGAATAGTTGATGTCATTGAGTCGGCACGCTGCATTGATACGTGTAATCCAAAGTCTTCTAAAGTCTCTTTTTTTGGCTCTTCTGTCTCTATAAGCATAGACTAGGCTTCTCTCAAGTTGCTCTTTGGCTTTTCTGAAGTGTTTTCTTCTACCGCTATAGAAACCTTTGGCTTGTTTTAATAATCTTTTGTGTCGTCGTCTTCTTACAACGCCTGTTTTTACTCTCATTTTTTTCCTTTACCGTAATGTATCTGTGTACTATTAGGTGTCAAATTGCATATTTGAACTTGCCCCGTTGTGCGGGAGTGCTACCTAGGTTGGATTGATTAGACAATCATATCTTTCATTTTGTTTGCATCACTTGCATTAAGATACTTAGCTGATCTCATTTGTCGGTGGTGTTTACCATCTACTTTACTCAAGATGTGGCTTCTAAAAGCTGTTCCTCGTTTAACTAAACCGCTTTTTTTGACTTTAAATCGCTTAACCGCACCTTTTTTGCTCTTCATTTTAGGCATGAATGACTCCTTTATAAAATTTCCAAATTAGCAGAAATGGAAACAATATTTTACCCAAATA
>DYTG01000090.1 GCA_020726085.1 Sulfurovum sp. | reverse complement strand
AATTAAGAGTGCTATTGCGATGATAAAAGAGTTCCATCTCCCCGTCGAACAAGTAGCCTTGAAGCTTAATATACCCATAGATGAACTTAAGAGCTATTTGGATAAATAATCTGTAGTGAAGAGCCTTTGTGGTTGCCATTTTGGGGGATACCATCGATAGAGATTTCCCCCAAAAATTACCTATCGGATTGTTTCACTAGCGAGTAATGGCAATATGGTCTTTTTCAAAGCTAGAGGGACAATCGCTCTCTTTGTGGGCATCCATGGCTTTGGTACCATCCATCAAAATAGGGATAAACAAAAGCGAAACAAAGACCGCCGCAACCGTCCCCGATATCAAAGCAACGCCCAAACCACCAAAAACAGGGTCACTTGCCAAAAGTGCCGAACCCAAAATAATGGCTACAGCAGTAAGCATAATAGGTTTAGCACGTGTCGCTGCTGCAACGGCAATGGCACGTTTTTTCTCCATGCAGTGATCATTAATAAGCGATTTGGCAAAATCAATAAGCAATAAAGAGTTGCGCGAACTAATCCCCATTAAAGCAATAAATCCAATAAGCGATGTTGCCGTAAGGAAAAAGGTCTCACTTGTGACCAAATCGGCTACCCAGTGACCCATAATCACCCCAATAAGAGAGAGGAAACTTCCTAGCAAAATAATACCACTTAGTGCAAAGCTTTGATAATAAACCACCAGCAACAAAAAGATCAAAATAAGTGCAGCAATAAAAGCACCGCCCAAATCTCTAAAGGTATCCAAAGTAACCTTCATCTCTCCATCCCATCGCAAGAGATATTTTTTGCCACTTGCCTTATCCGTTAGCTCCAAATCAAACATATAGGTAGAAAAGCCCGATGCTTTTTCGACTTCAAAATCTTTACTAAAGGCTTCAATCATTTGGCTTCGTGCATCAAGAAGCGGATAGACTTGCGATACCATATCGGTTTCGGCTACGACATTGACCATACGCTTAAGGTTTTTGTGCATAATCATCGGACGTGATTTAACCTTTTTGACCGTCACTACTTCACTTAAGGGTACCATCATCCCTGTTTGGTTCATCAAATTAAGCGATGAGAGTTTGCTTTGCAAGGCATCTTTGTTGTCGCTTTGTAGCTCTTTAGTGTCGTCACTCAAAATCAAAAAGATACCAATTTGATCGGCATCGTTTTGAGAGTTTTTGGAGGCTATTACCATTCCCTCAAAAGCTAGATAGAGGATTTGATTGACTTGAGCAATCGCCAACCCGCTGCGTGCAACTTTCTCTTTGTCAGGAATTAGCTCATATTTACTGTAAATTTCATCAAGCATTACATCGACATCTACCAATCCTTCGGTTTTGGTGAGGATATTGGCGACTCTTGTCGATATTTCCCGTGTCTTTTGGGTATCATCCCCATGAACTTCCACCACAATAGAAGCCAAGGTGGGAGGACCTGCGGGTTGTTCAATCATTTTGATATTCGCACCTTGTACTAAATTACCGCATGATTTTTTAAGTTCGGGTCGCAAACGTTGCGTCATCAAAAAAGAGGGTTCATCTCGGTGGTGTTTATCGGTTAAATTGACCGAAATCTCCGCCACATTCTCGCTCATTTTCATCGATGAGCCTTTCACTAATCCCGCATAATCGAGCGGAATACCATGCCCCAAAAAGAGGCTTGCATTGAGAACCTCGGCTTCTTGAATCAATTGATCAATAATACAGCTTGTAACCTTTTTGGTTTGTTGTATCGAACTTCCTGTGGGTGTATCGACATAGACCGAAAAGGTGTTGTCGCTTTTGCCAGGTAGCATCTTGGCCAATACCAATTGAGTGGGAAACATTAATAAAGAGCCAAAAAATGCCAATGCCGTAATAACAATAATTTGCATTTTTTTCTTTTTGCTTTGCAAGGTGGAATAGACAAAATTTTCTAACTTTTTCACTGTTTATGCTCCTCGTGTTGGGCATTATTATGATGCTTGTGCTGGTGTTCATGCGTTGGTTTTTTGAGCAATTTAAGACTCAAATAGGGTGTAAAGATATAAGCAACCACCAACGAAGCAAAGAGAGCTACGGGGACATTGTAGGGAATAGGCTTCATAAACGACCCCATCATTCCCCCTACAAACGCCATAGGTACCATCGTCATAATAATAGCAAACGTGGCGATATTAGTAGGTGCTCCAATCTCATCGGTAGCTTCAATGAGCAACTCCTCCATCTCTTTTTCATCGACATTGTGTGCATGAAGGTGTCTGTGGATATTCTCAATGACAATAATAGCCGCATCCACCAGCAATCCCAGTGAAAGCAAGAAGGCAAAAAGGGTAATACGGTTAATAGTCTGCCCCGTCATATAGGCAATAAAAAGTGTAACCGCCAAAATAGCAGGAACGGTAAAGGTAACAATAAGTGATTCTTTCCATCCCAAAGCATAGACAAGCATTACCGCAATGATAATGATCGTAATCACAAGGTGGTGCATGAGTTCATTAACCGCTTCATTAGCTCGGCTACCGTAGTTTCGTGTCACAATATAACCAATGCCTTCGTTTGCCAACTCTTTTTCAAACTCTTTGAGAACTTCCAAAACATCTTGTGCCACAAATACGGCGTTGGTACCTGCCAATTTGGCTACGGTCATGGTGATTTGCTTGTATTGCGACGTGGTAGTGGAGGTTGGTTTTTGGGTATGGGTCTCTTCGCCCTCTTTGGGTTGCTCTTTGTAGGTAATTTCAGCACTTTTGAAGTTTTGCTTATCAATGCCTTGAGTCACACTGGCTACATCTCTTAGATAGATAGGCGAACCCATGTATTGAGCTACTATCACGCTTCTTACATCTTCGACCGTTTCGATAGCGTTTTTGACTCCAAAAATGACCAATTTGCCATCATTGATACGTCCTTTGACATCGGGTGCATTGACTGCCAAAGATTGTACGGATTGCATAATTTGTCCCAAAGAGAGGTGATAGGCGGAGAGCTTATTGATATCGACTTCGATGTTAAATTGCTTTTTATGGTCTCCTTGCAGCGTCGTTTTGGCTACGTTTTCAATTCCATTGATACGTTGTTGGATTTTGCGTATCTTCTCAAAAAGCTGGGCTTCATCGACTTTGGAGGTGTGTTTGGCATAAAAAGCAAAGGTGAGAATGGAAACATCGATATCAATATCAAAAGGTTTAATGATGGGTTGCATCACCCCTTGGGGCATCAAATCCATATTTTGTATCACTTTATCGTAAAGCTTTAGATTAGAATCCTCTCGATTTTCACCGACGTAATACATGACATTAACAATTCCTACATTGTCCATTGCCATACCGTAAACATGTTCAATCCCCTTGACTTCACGAAGTTTTCTTTCAAGGGGATTGACGATAATATTCTCTATCTCCTGAGGCGTAGCCCCAGGCATAGGGACGATAATACCCCCACCGCTAATAGCAATTTGCGGATCCTCTTCTCGTGGCATAACCGCCAAAGCAAGATATCCCATCAAAAGCAAAAAAGCTCCCAAAACAGAGGTCAAAGGGCTTTTGAGAAAACCTTTGGCAAGTTTACCCGCTATATCGGTAACTTGATACCCTTTTTTTATCTCTTCTTCCATGATAAATATCCTTTTTTAATCTTTAATAACGACTTTAGCATACATTCCTGGATAGATAGATTTGCCTTTGATATCAAATTCCAATTTTATCTTAAATTTATGCGTCATAGGATTGGAGCTTGGAATAATCGAACTCACTTTGCCTACGGTATTTAATTTGATTGAAGGAATCTCAATATCGACAGCTTTGCCCAAATTGACATATTTCAAATCGGTTTCGCTAATCTCAACAATGATTTTCAGTCGTGTCAAATCCGTCAAAATAACCGCAGGCATTCCAGGGATAGCCATTTCGCCTTCATTGAGTCTCTTTTCGACAATGACCCCATTGTTGGGGGCGGTAATTTTGAGATAGTTGTATTGATTAAGTACCTCTTCTTTTTTGGCTTGCGCTTGTGCGACTTGTTGTTGAGCGATTTCAACCATATCTTTGAGGTTAGCCGCAGCCAATTGCAACGTTTCAAGTTCGTATTTACTTACCATATTTTTGCTATAAAGGCGTTGATGACGAGCCAAATTGGTCAAAATGTTAGTGTATTGACTCTTGTTCATTTGCAGTGCTAATCGTGCTTGTGAGATACCCAAATCGACTTGTCGTTCAGCTGCTTCTATCTCTTTGGAGTCAATCTCATAGAGCAGTTGCCCTTTTTTGACAATATCGCCCTCGGCTACTGCCATGGTTTTGACATGTCCCATGTATCGGCTTGTAATCATCTTTTGATTATCAGAAACAACCGAACCGCTTAGTACCAGCTCAAAAGCACTTGCTTGTACTATGAGCAGCAGTGTCATTAAAACTATTTTTCGTAACATCTTCTATCCTCTGTTTAAAATACTATTAAGCTCAAAAACTTTGTAGTTTCGGGTATTTTTAGCTTTGAGCAACTGAAGTAACATTCCTAGTTGTGTCGATTGTTTCATAAGCAAATCGCTAATAGAGACCATTCCCTCTTTGTAGCGTGCATGGTAGTTGTTATAGACTTTGGTCGCAAAATGGTATTGGGCTTGGTAGCTTTTGATATTGGCATTGGCGGTATTGATTTCGCTTTGAAGCTTTTTGATATGTAACGCAATACCCTTTTTTGCAAGTTGGGCTTGATTGTGGGCTTGCATTTGTTTGAGTTTGGCTTTTTCAAGAGCGTATTTGTCCATTCCGCCGTTGAAGATATTCCATTTAAGCTGTACCCCTACAGTGTAGAAATCTTTTTGACCAAACTCATTGAGGAACTTATCATCAGCACTTCCATACTCCGCAAATGCTCCAATTTGGGGCAAAAAGTTGCCGCGTTCCATACTTATCCCCATCGTAGCCATCTCATAGCCGTGGAGTGCTTTTTGGATATCAAGGTTTTTGGAAATATCGGCTTGGGTGACACGAGGAGTAGGTGCCATATCGTTTACAGGCTTGATAGAGTTTACCTTACGATTGAGTAAAAACGAGAGGTATTGGTAGGCAAGTTCACGGTTAAGTTTGGCTTGTTCGTACATACTTTGAGCTTCAGCTTTTCGGGCTTGAACTTCTAATAGGTCAATATCTTTGGCATATCCTTCGTGTTCCATACTTCCAACTACGCCCTCTAGGCGGTTAATGTTGGTCATAATGAGACTTAAATTGCGGATATAGCTATCTACAAGTGAAATATCGTGAAATGTCTTTTTGATTTCAAAAATCTTTTTATTGCGTACCTTTTTGGCATCAAGTTTGCTTAGCTCATACATGCGATGGGCAATTTTGCGGTAGTTGTGCAATCTCCCACCCGTAAAGAGCGGCATAGCAAAGGTGAGTTTGCTGATATAATGATTACGCTCCTCTGGAAAGTTGAGTGTTTTGGGCTGCTGGTTGAGTAATCCACTCATATCGCTAGGCGCTACTCCTTGTGAAGCTCCATAGATCGCACCGCCCAAAGGTCCCAAAAACTCATCAAATCCAAAATCACCAAATGTGGCTTCACGGCTTTGAAGCTTGAAGCCAAAAACATTCCCCGCATCATTAGAACGCATCCCTTGAAGTGTCAAATCAAGTTTTCCAAAGCTATGCCCTTGCACAATTTTGGTTTCATATTTTTGCATTTGTGCGTTAAATTGAGCAATTTTTATCTCTAAGTTCTCTCGTTGCACAATCTTTAAAGCTTGGTCAAGAGAGAGATTCTCCATACCAGCAAAAAGCGGAATTGCAATGAGAAAAATGAAAATTGTTTTGATATTCATCTGTTTAACTCTCCTAAAATATATTAAAACATTATTATATCCATATAAGTTTAGAACACAATTAATCATTTTCAAACAGATGATTTCGTCTGAAAGAAATGCTTATATTAATTATTAATGTTTCCATCAAATACTATTGAAAGTGCTTGAGTTTAGGGAGCTAAGCGGTGAATCTCCCAATGGTTTTGGTTTAGGCGATACTCAAATCGATCGTGGAGTCTATCTTTTCCGCCTTGCCAAAACTCCACAGCAAGGGGTTTGACGCTATAGCCACCCCAAAAATCAGGAAAGGGGATTTTGCCCTCTACAAATTTCTTTTTCATCTCTTCAAATTTGGCTTCAAGCAGACTGCGAGAGCTAATGATTTGGCTTTGGTGCGATACCCATGCCCCTATTTGGCTTCCTTTGGGACGAGAGAGGAAGTATTTAAGCGAAGCACTTTTGCTTATTTTGGTCGCAATGCCTTCAATTTTGACTTGCCGTTCAAGCCCCAACCATGCAAAATGCAATGCAACGTTGGGGTTTTGGTCTATATGCTCAGCTTTTTTGCTGTTGTAGTTGCTAAAAAAGATAAATCCCTCCTCATCGTAGCTTTTGAGCAAAACGGTGCGAATAGAGGGCAAACCTTCGCTTCCAACAGTTGCCAAACTCATTGCATTAGGCTCTATAAGTTGGGCTTGAAGGGCTTGATTAAACCATAACTCAAACTGTTTGATGGGATTTGAATGCAAATCTTTGCGATGGAGTCCTTGCATCATGTATTCGTTTCGCATAGCAAAGAGATTCATCGAAGCAGTACCTCAATATCTTTTTCAAGTGCCTTGGGTACAGTAGATGAGCCGTAGCGTTTGATAACTTTTCCCTCTCTATCGACCAAAAACTTTGTAAAGTTCCACTTAATATTGGTACTTCCTAGCGTCCCTTTGGCTTGGTTTTTGAGGTATTGATAGAGCGGATGGGCGTTGTCCCCATTGACCTCAATCTTGCTAAACATATCAAACTTCACCCCAAAGGTAGTCACACAAAAGCTCTTGATTTGGGCTTCATCTTTGGGTTCTTGTCCCAAAAATTGATTGCACGGAAAACCCAACACTCTAAGTCCTTTGGCGTGATACTTTTGATGCAACTCTTGCAAACCGCCGTATTGATTGGTGTAGCCGCACTCACTAGCGACATTGACGATAAGCAACACTTTGTCTTTGTAACGCTCTCCTAAGGTTATCTCTTTGCCCTCGATGGTGGTGACGTTTATATCGTAGATTGAGGTTGCATTCTCCCCTATAAGTGGTGCAAACATAAGCATGATAGATGCTATAACTTTTTTCATTCAAATCTCCTGCAATGGTTTT
>DYTG01000221.1 GCA_020726085.1 Sulfurovum sp. | reverse complement strand
TTAACCTCTATCTTAACGTGAAATTAACCTGCGTACTTCCTGTCACTTTTACCTCTTTGCCTTGGTTTCCATTGACATAAACGGTAATTTTCTCCCCACACGCACTGCTACCCAAATCCAACTGATAGTATCCGTTTCTAGGATAGGCTTTTTTGCTGTTCCAACGGATCTTCCCATCTTAAAATAGCTTTAAACCCTATAAAGCCCTTGTGTAGGGGAGCGATAGCGTAAAATCTGAAAATTACTTTCCGTGACCACACTAAGTTCTCATCAAGAAATATAGTGTATAATTAATAATTATCATCCCATAGAATGGGACTTTGAGAGCATTGTAGTCACCAATTTTTTAAACAAACCCCTAAAACACGGGCTTTGCAGACATTTTGACGGGAAGATTCGTTCCAACTCTTCGAGTATGCCCTCATCAACAAAGACCAAAACCTTTACGCCTAAAGCCGCACTACTCCCGTAAGGCAAAGTAGCTCAATATCAAAGCACCTAAATACAGGAGGCAGTGAATAAAATTGGCACGCTTTTGAATATCCCTACCCAAACGCTCCACAAAGCTTACAAAATCACCAAAACAGCAGGTTTGGAGTATGTCTATATCGGCAACCTACACGACTGCACCCACCAATCAACCTATTGCCCAAGATACAACGAACTACTCAACCTCAAACAAGAGGGCATTTGAAAAATACCAACGCTATTGACAATTGTGAACGATTGATGTATTATTATGTATATACACCAAAGGAGGTTTACTATGACTGTAGCCGTTAGACGATGGGGCAACTCCCTTGCCTTGCGAATCCCAAAAGATATTGCAACAACACTTTTGATTGAAGATAATTCATTGGTGGAGCTGACTGTCGAAGAGAAAACATTGACCATTAAACCCACAACGACACACACCTACCTAGAGGAGCTAGTCTCTCAAATCACACCCCAAAACCTCCATCATGAGGTCGATACGGGTCGGAGCGTGGGCAATGAAGAGTGGTGAGTATATTCCTGATAGGGGTGATTTGGTGTGGCTTGATTTCACACCACAAGCAGGACACGAGCAAGGGGGAAAACGACCTGCCCTCGTCCTGTCACCCAAAATCTACAACGAAAAGAGTTCACTTTGCATCGTTTTGCCCATCACTTCCAAAATCAAAGGCTACCCTTTTGAGGTCTCTTTGCCAAAAGGTTTGGAGATAGAAGGGGTGATA
>DYTG01000220.1 GCA_020726085.1 Sulfurovum sp. | reverse complement strand
ATTGCTAAATTATAGCATATTTATAATCAAGGATTTTGATATAATCACAAAAAAGCCTTCTTCTCGTTCCACCTCTCCCGAGGTGGAATGCATACATATTTTATCGTTTCTATGCTATACTTTACGCATTTGTCTGAAAAAAAATGAATACCGCAAGGAGATAGAAATGAAAATTTTAGTAACAGGAAGTGCTGGATTTATCGGTTTTCATCTCACTAAAGCACTGCTTGAACGAGGCGATGAAGTGGTGGGGCTTGATAATATCAACGACTACTACGATGTGGAACTCAAACACGCACGGCTTTATGAACTAGGTATTGAACCAAAAGAGAACAAAGAGACACTTTCGATTCGTTATCCCAAGCATCGTTTTATCTATGCCCATCTTGAAGATGATGTTTTGCTAAGTGAAGTGTTCAGGCAAGAGCGTTTTGATGGTGTGTGTCATTTGGCGGCTCAAGCGGGGGTACGCTACTCACTTGAAAACCCCAAAGCCTATATCCAAAGCAATATTGTAGGTTTTTTAAATATTCTTGAAGCGTGTCGCCATTACGGAGTCCAAAACCTCTGCTACGCCTCCTCTTCAAGCGTCTATGGACTCAATGAATCGCAACCTTTTTGCACCCACCACCACACCGACCATCCCCTCTCACTCTACGCCGCTACCAAAAAATCCAACGAAATGATGGCACACACCTACAGCCACCTCTACGGTATCGCCACTACGGGGTTAAGGTTTTTTACCGTTTATGGCCCATGGGGACGACCCGATATGGCCCCTATGCTCTTTGCGGATGCCTTGAGGCATGATAGGGCTATTGAAGTCTTTAATCATGGCAAAATGAGTCGAGATTTTACTTATATTGATGATATTGTCAGCGGTATTCTCAAAGTCATTGACCATCCCGCCATTGCTTCATCGCATTTTGATGCCCATCATCCCAATCCCTCTATCTCATTAGCCCCCTATCGTCTCTACAATATTGGCAACAACGCTCCCGTGAATCTCATGGAGTTTATAGAGACACTCGAAAAAGCCATGGGCAAAGAGGCAAAAAAGAATTTTATGGATATTCAAGCAGGAGATGTCGAATCAACTTACGCCGATACAAGCGGACTGATAGAGGATTTTGACTACGCTCCCCATACACCGCTCCACAAAGGCATTGGCGAGTTTGTAACGTGGTATGAGGCGTATTGCAAGAAGATTTGAGTTGGT
>DYTG01000089.1 GCA_020726085.1 Sulfurovum sp. | reverse complement strand
TAAGGTGGTCATTGTCTTTTGGGGCTGGGAGATGGTGGGGTGCGTGGGGGTTTAAGCACCATCTTCTCCTCGTTCCCAATTACAATTATCGATTTTAGAGCAATTTATCGTAAAATGAAACTTTCTCATCCATTAATATATCGCCTCACTTCTCTATCAATAGCAATAATATCCTCGATAGAGGTGGGTTTGGCATTGTGAAATTTTTGATAGCACTCCAAAACCCTATCGCTCATCTCAAAAAAGCTGCACGCTCCTTGTTTGAAAAGCTCTATCGCCTCTTCGTTGGCGGCATTGATAACGACACCTAGATGAGGATTGGTCAAAATATCGGATTTGATTTGCCAAATAGGATACTTCTGCGGAGAAATGGCTTCAAAGCTAATAGCCCCCATTTTGAGCAAATCAACACTGGGCAAAATCTCATCCTCAACACTATCCAAAAGAGCATAAGCAATAGGCAACCGCATATCTACCCCTGCAAAGTGTGCCGTAGTCGAACCGTCCACAAACTCAACCAAAGCATGGACGATGGAACGACGCTCAATAACGCCATCGAGTTGCGTTGTACCAAAGAGCCATCTAGCCTCTAGCAATTCAAATAATTTATTGGTCATAGTGGCACTATCGATAGTAATCTTGCTCCCCATCGACCAATTGGGGTGATTGAGTGCTTCTTTGAAAGTAGCCTTGTGCATCGCTTCGATACTCCAATCTCTAAAGGCCCCTCCACTGGCGGTAATAATCAATTGTTTGGATTTTTTGTCATTAAGAAGATACCACAATCCAAAATGTTCGCTATCGATTGGAGTAATACGGCTCGTATCGATAAACTCCCCTGCTACGACAAGTGATTCTTTATTTGCTAACGCTACTTTTTTGTTCATCTTGATTGCCTTAATAGTAGGCAACATTCCTGCATAACCTACCAAGGCATTGACTACCGTATCGCTACACGATTGCTCAATTATTGTTTCAATGCCCTCATTGCCACTGTAAACTCGTGGATGATTGACAAGATGCGTTTTGGCACTCTCTCGAATAGCGACAAATTTGGGCTTATGGAGAGCTATTTGTTGATTGAGTAGCTCAATATTGTCACCCGCTACCAATGCTTCGATAGTGATATTGTGTTTTTGGGCGATACGCAAAGTATTAACGCCAATCGAACCCGTAGAACCTAACAATACAATAGAGGACATTAAAGAACCGCTCGTAAAGCAATAACCATCACAATCCCTCCAAAGAGATACCCATCAATCCTATCAAGTACTCCCCCATGCCCTGGTAAAAGTGTTCCGCTATCCTTAACTCCTGCACGACGCTTCAAAAAGCTCTCAAAAAGATCTCCAAAAACAGAGGCGATAGAGGTTAGAAGACTTACTAAAAGCACAATCCACCAATGAGCTATAAACATCTCTTCATAGATAGATGCCATACTTGAAGCTACAAGGGTTGAGAGTATCACGCCTCCCGCTACTCCTTCCCATGTTTTATTAGGGGAGGTGGGGCTAAAGGGGTGTTTGCCAATGGCTTTGCCTGTAAAAAAAGCCCCCACATCAGTAAGGGCTACTACTATCAAAAGCCATATCATCGCCATCATACCAAAATCTTTGTAGAGTACCAAAATAAAAAGCATACCGCTTACGGGATAGAGAAAAGGGCGTAACAATTTGTATTCAAAGTTTTGCGTAAACGCCAAAAGCGATGCAAAGATAATAGCTATAAGGAAAAAGAGATCATCGGGATTGGGATAAAAATAGGCCACCATCCACAACAACGTAGCCCAAAAATAGCTTTGGGTTGAAATAAGCCCAAAAAGTTGTATCGCCTCATGAAAAGCAAAGAGATAAACCACGCCCAAAAAGAGCCATGTAAGCGTAAAATTATCCACCCACCCCACCAATCCAACAACCGCCAACAGCACCATTGCCGTCACCCATCTCTGCCAATAATCTGTAATAAATTTCATAAATAACCCTAAAATAAAAATCTTAGAGATTATAACATGATATAGGATTGCTATTGATGATTTTTCTGCAAATTTATACCCTATTTTTAAAAAGAAAATATTATAATATTAACAAATTTTTCAGGAGTGACAATGAGCAAAAGCTATACCCCCTATCAAAACGTTGATAAAATTCAACTGCAAAAAGATATTGAAGCAATCAAAGAGACTATAGGTACACCCTCGCAGGAGGATTTTGAACATCTTTTGAAACTCGAACGCTGGGGTAGAGCCTCAAGTCTTTTGGGTCTATCGCTACTCGCTCTTGCGAGTTATCTTGAGATGAGCGGTTACGCTTTGAGTGGCTTAGAGTTTTGGGTTTTGATGATTATGGGGGGAGTTTTTTTGGGCGTAGGGAATGTTTCAAGATGGGCAAATGTGGCTCATCCTGTACTTCACGGAGCTTACGACAAAGTACCCAATATTCCCCATCGCTACACAAAGGCAGGTTTTGCGGAGGGTAAACGGCGTATTGTCGATTGGCTTGATTGGATAAAGCCAAGTGCGTGGATCTATGAACACAACACCATGCACCATTACCACCTTGGCGAAGATGATGATCCCGATAATGTCGAGAGAAATATGACGTGGCTTACGACTTCCAAAGCTCCTATGTGGGTGCGGTATCTCTTTGTCTTTATTTTTACAGGAATATGGAAACTTGCTTATTATGCACCCAATACACTTAAGATTCTTGAAAACAAAGAACGACGCAAAAAAGGGCTTGAACCCATCAATTATTACCAAATTAGCCCCCTCAAGCCTCACGGATACGAGCTATGGAAACACTACATTTTACCCTACTTTTTGCTCAAAGCTGTTGCTCTTCCTTTGCTTTTTTATCCCTTTTTTGGATGGGCTGGAGTCGTTAATGCTTTGATAGTCGTTTTGATTGCCGAGTATGTTGCCAATATTCACTCCTTCTTGGTCATTGTCCCAAACCACTCCGCACACGATATTTACCGCTTTGAGGAGCCCCACAGATCACAAGGAGAGTTCTATTTGCGTCAAATTATGGGAAGCGTCAATTATAATACAGGTTCGGATTTGATAGACTTTGGTCACGGATGGCTCAATTATCAAATCGAACACCACCTTTTTCCCAACTTGCCCCTTAGCCAATACCAAAAGATGCAACCCATCGTTAAAGATATTTGTGCCAAACACAACCTCGAATACCGTCAAGAGAGTGTCTTCAAGCGTATGTCCATGACGTTGGATTTGATGGTAGGCAAGAGTAAATTGTTACGAGTTAGAGGGATTTAAAACTCCTTTTTAAGAGAATGGGTGACTATCTCACTTGTCTCTTTGGATTGGGGTTAAGCATACAACGCATTACTACAAAAAGTAACATATTGCTGCCTCAATCGCTTCAAAGCCGTTTTAATTAACCTTTCCAAAATCCAATTATCGCTATAATCGTAGCAAATTACGCCAAAAGGACAAAGTGAATATGGTTCAAATATTAAGATACGATGTTGTTATCGTTGGTGCTGGGTTGGCAGGACTTGCAGCAGCAAAAGAGCTTACGACAGCAGGAAAAAAGACTGCACTCATCACAAAACTTCACCCCTTACGAAGTCACTCAGGTGCTGCACAAGGTGGAATTAACGCAGCATTGAGTGCCGATGACTCTACGGAGTTGCATGAATTTGATACCGTCAAAGGAAGTGACTATTTGGCCGATCAAGATTGCGTAGAGTTTATGTGCAGCAGAGCACCCCAGACAGTTCGTTGGGCAGAGAAGATGGGAGCGGTCTTCTCGCGAGATGAAAAAGGCGATATTGCCATACGACCTTTTGGTGGACAAAGCAAACCTAGAGCCTGTTATGCCAAAGATAGAACAGGACTTACTTTGCTCCAAACCGTCTATGAACAAGCCCATCGTGCGGGTGTAGAGGTTTTTGATGAGTACTATGTAGCTGATTTGATTTACAAAGACAACAAAGTCTCAGGCGTAGCAGCCTACAATATCAAAGATACACAACCCTATCTCTTTAACGCCAAAGCCGTTATGTTTGCTACAGGCGGATACGGTAGGGCTTATAAAATCAACTCCAATGCCCATGCCAATACAGGCGATGCACTCTCTATCGTCGCACGACACGGATTGCCTTTGGAAGATATGGAATTTGTGCAGTTTCACCCCAGTGGATTGGGAGGTAGCGGGGTACTTATCTCCGAAGCGGCTCGTGGCGAGGGAGGACGACTCTTTAATAGCTTAGGTGAGCGATTTATGAGCAAATATGCCCCCGAAGCGATGGAACTTGCCTCTCGTGATGTAGTAGCGCGTGCCATTACCCAAGAGGTCAATGAGGGACGAGGCGTGGGCGATAACAAAGATTCGGTTTATATTGATTTAACCCACCTTCCCAAAGAGACGATTTTGCAAAAGCTTCCTGAATTGCGTGAACTAGCCATTGCCTTTTTGGGTCAAGATATGCTCAAAGAACCCATCGAGATTGCCGCTACAGCACACTACTCTATGGGAGGTATCCCCGTCGATAAAGATTGCCACGTTCGCCAATCACCCACACAACTTGTCGAGGGCTTCTATGCTGCGGGTGAGTGCAGCTGCGTATCGGTTCATGGAGCCAATCGATTGGGTGCTAACTCTGTTCTTGAGGCATTACTTTTTGGGCGACACGCAGGTGAGACCATCATCAAAGATTTGGAGAGACTTGAACTGCGTCCTGCACATCCTAGCGATGTCAAAAATATGATTGAAGAGTTGGAGTTTATCAAAACCAACAACGGGCAACATACCCCAAATGAGCTTCGCACAAAGCTTCAAGAGAGCATGACACGCAATGCAGGGGTCTTTAGAGATGAGGTATCTTTGCTCAAACAACAAGAGATTTTAAACGATTTAATGGTGAAATTTAAATCGATTCGCATTGATGATAAATCTGAACTCTACAATACCGATTTGCAAGAGGCGATTGAGCTAGGACACATGATTGAGTACTCACGCTTTATTGTTGAAAGTGCAATCCATCGAAAAGAGTCTCGTGGAGCACACTATCGAGTCGATTATCCCAAGCGAGACGATGAGAACTTCTTGAAACATACCTATCTTAAGCTCAATGAAAACAATGAGTTTGAAATTGAGTATGCCGATGTGGTATTGGGCAAATTTGAGCCTAAAGAACGAAGTTATTAAGAGGAGAGAGACGATGCATACCAAAAAAGTAACACTAAAAGTATTTCGATTTAATGCCAAAACCGACTACTTACCCTATTACAAAACTTATGAGCTAGAGGTAAGTGATCATGAACTCATGCTTGATCTCCTCAACCGTATCAAATGGGAACACGATGGAAGCTTCTCTTATCGCCGTTCATGCCGTCACGGTATCTGCGGGGCATGCGGGATTAAAGTCAATGGCAAATCGATTCTTGCTTGTAAAGAGAATGCTTTTGAACTGACGCATCTCTTTGGCGATGAGCTTATACTCGAACCCCAAAGCAAAAAACGAGCCATCAAAGATATGATTATCGACAAATCCGATTTTTGGGCAAAACACGAAGCCGTTATCCCTTATGTCGTAGCCGATATTGATGAGCATCCGCAGCATGAAAACCAAATCTCACAAGCACAAGCAGCTCAAATGCTTGATGCCGATTACTGTATTCAATGTGGGGCGTGTCACTACGCTTGTCCTGTGATAGAGGTTAATGAAGAGTTCTTTGGTCCTGCGGCTTTTGTAGCAGCCTATCGATTTGCCATTGATAGTCGCGACAACGCAACGCACGAAAGACTCCAAGCAACGGCTCAAATGGGTCAAGGGGTTTGGGATTGTGTCAAGTGTTTTGAGTGTCAAGAGGCGTGTCCCAAAGATATTGTACCTATTGAAAAAATAACCCGTCTGCACACTATGCAGTTTGAACACAAAGTCGCCGTACCCAATATCGCCACACGTCACGCTGAGGGATTTGTGCGTAGCATTAAAAAGCACGGTTTCTTGGATGAAGCCGATATTGTGGTCTATTCTGAGGGCTATTTGGGAATGTACAAGCACCTCACAACCGCCTATAAAATGATCAAAGCGGGTAAAATTCACTGGAACGATGGATTCCCTTGGGTCGATAATGTCCCCAAATCAAAAAATCTTGAAGAGATTGCTAAACTTATTGAAATTTCACAAACAAACAAGCTATAAGGAGAGAGAATGAGTCAATTACGCTATGCACTTTATACTGGCTGTACCGCCAAACAATCGACACCTGAGTTGCTTTCATCTACTCTAGCAGTAGCTGCGAAGCTTGATATTGAACTAACCATCCTTGAAGAGGCGAGTTGTTGCGGGGCGAGTCACTTGCAAGATTTTGATCCTTTTTTATCACACGTACTCAATGCTCGAAATATTTGCTACGCCGAGAAGCTGGGTTTGACTATGGTAACTATCTGCAACACTTGTCAACTCAATTTGGCTATGACCAAAGAGGCACTTGATAGCGACCCTGCTCTTAAAGCTCGTGTCAATGAGAAGCTCAAAGAGGTAGGATTGGAGTATAAAGGCACTGTTGCAATCAAGCACTTTTTGTACGCTTTGATTGATGATTACACTTTGGAGGCTATTAGCCAAAAGGTAACTATGCCCCTAAGTCACTTCAATATCGCACCCTTTTACGGATGTCACAACATTCGCCCCTCGCATCTGCACAAAAGCGAAAGTCCTTATGCACCAAACTCTTTGGATAATCTCATTGTGGCACTAGAGGGCAAAGCGGTGGATTATGCAAGCAAAAATAAGTGTTGCGGTTTCCATGTCGAACTTCAAGCCAACCACACCTCCGAAATACTTGCGGGTAATGCGATGATTGATGCTATCGACAACAACGCCGATATGGTTGTAACCCCTTGTCCGTTGTGTCACCTCAAAATGGATACCTATCAAGATAATATCTCAAAAACAACAGGAAGAGATGTTAATATCCCCATTTTGCACATGCCCCAAATGGTAGCTTTGGCACTAGGATGCAGTGCCGACGAGATTGGACTTAAATACCACGTCTCCAAAGCTACACACATTATGCCAAAGGCGTAATCTCTCAAAACCAAAGAGCAAACTTAAACCCTTTGCTCTTTGACTCAATGCTCCAAACTCTTCTAGATGTATCGCTTAGACTTGATATTGTGCCAAACACTATTAATCCATTCATGCAAGTAACCAAAAAGCAATCCAATTGTAACTCTCATGTAACTTAGATAAGATAAATTATCAATCGTAAATACAAAAAAAGAGACAAAAGGATTACAATGAGATCTACATTTATTAGCGTAAGTGCATCTATGGCTATTTC
>DYTG01000088.1 GCA_020726085.1 Sulfurovum sp. | reverse complement strand
GTTCGTTTCATTTCTCGTTCCACTTTGTGAGAGGGATGGAACAAGAAAAAAGTTTAGATTCTAAATCCAATAAGTGTAATATCATCTTTGCGATTGTGTGTGCCTTGATAGCTTATAAGATTCTCTTTAAATAGCTTTTTTTGGTCGTTCATGTTGTGAGTGTGATGTTCTTTGATAAGTTTCAAAAAATTTTTTCTACCTAGCATAAAGCCAGACTCTCCGCCTGTTTGATCAAAATATCCATCTGTTGCAAGGTATCCACAGATTTCTGATGAGTACTCGAGAGTGTGATTGGTGAAGGGGTAATCGTTTTGTGATTTACAATAGCCTACGGAGTGGCGATCTCCTTTGATGATTTTGAGGTGACCCTCTTGAAGATAGACAAAAGGAGTGTTGGCTCCCGCAAAGCGTAAAATCTTCTCTTTTTTGTTAATATAAAGTATGCCACCATCAAAGCCTGAATCGGAACGTGCGGCGTGATCTTCTTTTTTGAGGAGTTTTTTCATGATTTGATTAAAGTGTTGCAAGATATGAGCAGGATTAACTTCCTCATCGCTTTTTATGATTTTGCCAACAATCTCACGCTCAATTGCCTTAATAAGCATCGTCACAAAAGCCCCAGGTACTCCATGTCCTGTGCAATCAATGACCATAAGCAAAGCCTCATCGCTATGGCGAAGCTCCTCAAAGAGATAAATATCACCCCCTACCGTATCTTTGGGTTCCCACATTACAAAATGTTGAGCAAAAAAGTTTTCTAAGGTATGAGGTTGGGGAATGATGGCATTTTGAATATGTGAAGCGTAAGCGATAGAGTCTTGAAGGTTGCCGTATAGAAATTCTAATTCTCTAAAGCTTGATTGGAGTTCGAGATTGATTTTGACGCGTGCCATTAGCTCTATTGCTCTAAAGGGTTTGGTGACATAATCCACAGCTCCTAGCTCGTAGGCTTTGAGAATAGAGGCTTCATCGGTGCTAGAGGTGATAAAAAGTATCGGAATGTGCTGTGTTTTAGGGTTGGCTTTGAGCCGTTTGCACACCTCGTAGCCGTCCATATTGGGCATGACAATATCAAGAAGTATCAAATCAATCTCTCGTGTTTCAACGACTTGCAACGCTTTTTCTCCCGATAGGGCAACGATGAATTTGTAGTATGGATTGGAATTGATTGAAAAAAAATTGAGAAGAATATCAATATTGGACTTCTCATCATCTACAATTAGTATATTTTGTATCTCGTTCATTAATTCTCCTTTTGTTGGAATTTTTAAAAAAATTTCAAAGCCTCATCAAACTCATACTGTTCGGTGAGCCTTTTTATCTCTTCAAAGCGTTGCGTCTCTTGGCTATCAAGTGCGTAAGCTTCTATTTTCTGAATTATAGCAGAACATTTATTGGGTTCCATAGATTCCAAAGCATCCTTAAGATTTTTAAAGAGTTCATTTTTGAGTTTTGCATCAATAGGCACTTTGGCACTCTCTATCTTTTGGGTTTTTTGGGGAAGTTTGGTACTAAGTTCATTGAGTACGGTGTGTAATTCTTGATTGAAAACTTCCAAATACTTATCGCCACTGGGTTGTTCAAGCTTTTGAGAGAGCTCATGGAGTCGCACCGCTCCAATACTACCACTAAAGCCTTTGAGTGTATGGATGGTTCGCTTGGTGGTAACATCAAGATGGCTAATGGTAATGTTTTGATAATCGTTTTGAAAATTGTGAAGCAGTTTAAGATAGAGCGTTTGATTGCCTCCCAGATACGCCAACCCTTTGGATGTATCAATGGAGACAAAAGTGGGAATAGAAGCCTCATCGGGTCTCTCTGTGATTTGCACTGTTTCGTTGGTTTTAGGCGATAGGTAGGCTAAGAGAATAGCGTAGAGCTTTTCAATCTCGATGGGTTTATTAAGATGAGCATTCATGCCCACTTCGAGACTTTTTTGGATATCCTCTTCCATAGCGTTGGCGGTGAGTGCTACTATGGGAATATCGGTGTCCATTTGGCGAATAAGTTGGGTAGCTTTGTATCCATCCATGATAGGCATTTGAATATCCATCAAGATAAGTTCGTACTTATGGGGATTGGCTTTGTAGCGTTCCAATGCCATTTGACCGTTAGTGGCACTATCGATAAGAATACCGCTAGGTTCAAGCAATCCATAGATAATCTCTCGATTGGTTTCGTTGTCGTCGGTGAGTAAAATATGCGAGCCTTTTAGGGCGGTGATATTTTGCAGTTTCGGGCTTTTTTGGGTTGGGCATTGATGGGTTATTCCCAAAAAGGTATCAATAAGCAAATCGTAAAGCATAGAAGGATTGATAGGTTTGTGCAAAAAGGTCTCAAATCCCAAATCTTTTAGTTCATCAATTTTGGATTGATGGCGGTAGGTATTGAGCATAACAACAACAGGATTTATTTGGAGAGATTTGAAGGTCTCGATGCTTGCGGGGGCGAAAAGATGCCAATCTACAAGAGCAAGATGATAGATTGCACGGGTTTGCTGGGTATGTTCTATCGCTTCTTGGAGTGTTGAGAATGCGGTGGAATCTATGCCAAAATGTTGGAGTGTGCTTTGAAGAATGGTTTGCCACCTTGGATGACTATCGACAACCAAAATCTTTTTATTCTCAAAGGTTTCAAAGGTTTTAGGAGTATCTTTGGAGGGAAGCTCAAGCTCAAATATAAAACGACTCCCTTCGCCGTACTGGCTCTCTACCCAAATATGACCCCCCATGAGCTCTGTGAGTTGTTTGGAGATGCTTAGTCCTAGCCCCGTGCCACCGTATTTGCGTGTGGTTGAGCTATCGGCTTGAGAGAAGGAGGTAAAGAGCTTGGATTGTTGCTCACTGGTTAGCCCAATGCCCGTATCGCTTACCTCGAAACGTACACGATTGTTGGAAGCTTTTGCGATAGAGAGGGTTATTTCGCCTTTGTCTGTGAATTTGACGGCATTGCTCATAAGGTTGGTAAGGATTTGGGCAATACGAAGCGAATCACCGTAAAAGAGTTTGCCTAGAGCGTTATTGTAATCGACAAGCAGTTCAAGATTTTTTTCATCAATCTTAAACTCCATAGGTCCCACAACGCTATCGACAAGAGCAAAGAGATCAAAATCAACCTTTTCAATAGTGAGTTTACCCGCTTCGATTTTGGAAAAGTCCAAAATGTCATTGATAATGCTCAAAAGTGCTTTGGCACTGTTGTCGATTTTTTGAACGTAGTTGCGTTGCTTGGAGGTGAGATTGGTAGCTAGAGCAAGGTGTGCCATGCCGATAATGCCGTTCATGGGAGTACGAATCTCATGACTCATGTTGGCTAAAAATTCCGATTTGGCTTGAGTAGCCTTTTGGGCTTTGTTTTTCTCGTAAATCAAATCATGACTCTGCTCTTGGATGGTATCAATCATGTGATTAAATCCACGGCTTACAATCTGAAATTCATCGTTGGTGTGCTTGTCGATTTTGATTTCGTAGTTATGATTGATAGAGATCTCTTCCATTATATTGGTAAGTTCATAGATGGGAGCGGTGAATATTCTTTGAAATTTTATCGATATTAGGTAGCTCAAAACGATGACAATCAAAATAATCAAAAGCAACACAAAGAAAATATCTTGTTTGATTTGTTCTATCCCTTTGGTATCGGATACGAGTATTGAGGTTGCCAAATAGTCGTTATCCACAAAGAGATGGGTGGCTACTATGAGGTATTTTTTGTTTTTGTAAACAAAAGCTTGGGTGCTTTGGCGGTTGGAGTAATCAAGATGTTTTTCGATGAGATGCAAAAGTTTTTGTTTATTGATATTGGTTTGGATATAAGCAGCAAATTCCTTTTCGCCTTGATAAACAAAAGCACCTTTAATGTTTTGATTTTCTTTGAGCGATTCGAGTAGGATTTGCGCGCTATCTTTTTGTTCAAACGAAACAGAAGCGATAAGATTTTTGCCCATAATGCGAGAGAGATTGATGAGCTGATGGGTATCGACTTTAACTTTTTTGTAGGATATATAGCCCATGATTCCAAATGCCGAAAGTAGCAATGTGGCAATGGCAACGGTGTTGAGAATCAAAATAAATTTGTTGCGAATGGAAAAGAATCTTTTGGGACGCGAAAGGAACTCTAGCATGGAATTAAAATCTTCCTTCAATACGAACATGATAACTCCTTCCGTTGTAGCCAAAAGGGGATTCTAGAGGGTAAGGAAACGAACCTTGGGTGCTGTAAAAATCACTTCCCGTATCACCCCATCTATCAGGATAGACATCAAATAGGTTTTTTGCCCCTACGCTAAGCTTGAAACGTTCATTGATTTGATAGGAAAACTCCACATCACTTACCCATTTGGCATCAAAGCGGTACAAATCCTCACCCAAAACCGATGCGTACTCCCCAAAACGCTTGAGATTAAACCCTAAAGCCCAATCGCCTTGTGTGAGCTGCGTATAGAGTGCAAATGTATGTTTGGGTTGTCCTGAGATGATACGCTCTCGAGTAGGAATATCGAGAAGTATCCCCTCTCCTGCTTCTCCAAAAATAGAAGGAGCGGCATTGATGTGAGTTATTTGAGTGCTATTGTAGTGGTAGGCTAGATTGGTTTTGAGCAAAAGATTGTTGTCAAGCTTATGATGATAGTTGAGACGCACATCGACTCCGTCAGTTTGAGTGCCAATAGCATTGGTAAAATAGCGAGCCCTTGTGACGTTGTGGCTATTGAGTATCGCTTGAAGTTGAGGCGAAATACTCCCTGAAATATTGCCTGTAAGTAAGATGCGATCATCAATAGTATTGTAGAAGTAATCGGCACTCAAAGATAGATTGGATGAGGGTTGATAGACAAATCCAAAGGTGTAATGCTGGGATATTTCAGGCTTCAGGTCTGCTACTCCTAAATCCCTTGCTACAGGATTATTAACCGCAAAACTTCCAATCCGATCGAGTCCATTAACAACGTACTCTGCAGTGGTTGATGTAAAATAGGATTGTGAAAGCGAGGGGGCTCTAAAGCCTGTATTAAAGCTTCCACGAAACATAAGCGATGGGGTTGGCCTATAGAGTGCGGAAAATTTCCCATCAAAGGTATTGCCAAAGTCGCCGTAGTGTTCAAACCTCGAAGCTGCTTCAAGGGTCAGATTAGGGCTAGGATTAAACTTAGCATCGACATACAAACCGACATTTTCACGGTGAGCGTCCACCTCATTGCAGGGCAAAAATCCAGGGAAACCTTGCGCACCTGCGTTGTTGCTAAATTCACCCAAACGATACGAGTCAGGTTCTCCTTCGTAGATAGTGTAGTGTTCTTTGCGGTATTCTATCCCCCCTGCAAGTGTGAGAAGCTCAAAACTTTTGGAGAAATCCAAATTGATAACTTGTTGCCGATAGGAGCTACCACCGCTATCAAAAGAGGTAGGAGAGCTATCGCCTAGCGAGTCGTTGTGGGTGTTGTGTACATAAAAATGGAAATTATTGTAGCCGTTGGTGTAGCTAAGATCCCACTTGATGCCGTTTTGAAGTCTATCTTTGATACCCAAGCTCAAAGAGTAATCCAAAATCTTAGGAGCAATATGGGGCAAAAATCCATCGGGGTAAAGAACGGGATTGTTTCTATCGCCTACAGGAAATCGAAAAATAGCACCCGCCTCGCTCTCTCGCTTATTGAAGATACCGTGAGCGTAAAAGGTTGTTCCGTTTTGTGAAATCATTTCACTGTTGAGTGCTAGAAGAATGTTTTGAGTCTCTGGGTCCCCAAAGTGCATGGTGATAGGATTGGCAAGATCATTTCTAGGGTCGCCTTGTGCATATAGGTCTCGTAAATCGGGTCCTGCACGATTGGTTTTTTGGTTGTCTCTAAACTCCGCTGTGATATTGATAAATCCATCGTAGGACAAGGGGATTGAGTAGAAAATATCGGTTTGCTTGGTCTTCCCGTCCCCTTCGTGGGTTTGGGCGTAGGTGGTGCTTATGCGGTTTGTGTGACCGTATCCTTTGAGTATGACATTTATCACTCCCGCAATAGCGTCTGAGCCGTATTGTGCCGCAGCACCGTCACGAAGTATCTCGATACGCTTGATAGAGGCAATAGGAATGGTGTTGAGATCTACACTTGATGAGCCTCGCCCGATGGTATTATTGACATGGATAAGAGAGCTTTGATGGAGTCGTTTGCCGTTAATGAGGACAAGGACTTGATCAGGATTGAGTCCTCGTAACGTAAAGGGTTTGGAGTGATCCGTTCCATCAGTCATACTTGCACTGGGGTAATTAAAACCTGCAATGTATTTTTGGAGTATTTGGCTAAGTTCCAATGAACCACTTAGGTGGATTTGTTGGGCTGTAATGACATCGATAGGCACATCGGAGTAGAGAGTATCACGCTCACCGCTTCGTGAGCCAATATCGGCTTTGAGTTCGGTTTCGGTAGCAAGAAGCTCTTCGAGAGATTTGTGATAATACTTTTCGCTTTGCTGGGTAGCTTGGGAGGCTGGATAGAGCAAATGGGTTGTTAGTAGGGATAGAAATAGGTATTTTTTGGTTTGCATTATTCATCTCCTTTGATAATCTCTTGGGCAATAGCCAATAGCGGTGCTTGAATTTTGATATTAGAGTATTGGGCGGTTTTGTGATTGATGACGAGATGGGGTTTTTGCATGACAAAAGAGAGCTGAACAATACCGCCTCTTTGTGCAAAGCCTCTTTGAGTACCAATAGTGAGAATAGAGTTTTTGATGGCGTACAAAATAGCCTCTTGAACCTCTTGTTGATTTTCAAGGGCAACAAACAAAATATCGGCTTGACCTATCTCTTCGAGGTGTGCGATGTGTTTGATTTCAACGGATTTGCCGTCTATTTTTTTCTTTTCGTAGAGCCTATTTAAGAGATCACCAAAGGGGTTATTGCCAATGACGGTTATGCGAAAGAGATGCTCTTTGGGATGGTTCCATTGTACAAATTGAGCCAATCTGCCGATGAAAACAGCTTGTAAATCACGTTCTTGATTGGAGGCTAGAAGCAATAAATTAAGCGACAAAAAAGCAACGATTATTTTTTTCAACTTTTTGACCTTTTTTAAAATAAACTACTCATGGCAATGGATTCTTGAAAACTTTAGAAGCAATTTAGCTCTTTGGAATACCTATAAAATCAACTGCGAATTGTAAATTTTTAACGAATTGTAGCTTGTTTTTAGTTAGGAGATACTTTAAAGATAGCAACTAGCTTTGTGCAGTTAAAAAATTACCCTATTGAGATGCGTCATTGGCAACATTGTGAAACTTGACATATACTAAATTGATTTAAGTCAAAGACTTTTATAACTTTTACAAGTAAAATCGCA
>DYTG01000219.1 GCA_020726085.1 Sulfurovum sp. | reverse complement strand
GGATTATAGCATAGATTGGTTGTTTTTGTATGCAAGTTGTCGTATGCGTTCCCATTGAGGCGTTAGGAACAAGGGAACGAGAAAAAATGCCCACAATCAAAATCAAGAGACTACCCTTTCCCTAAAACTCCACGAATATTCGATGGGGCGATGTAGAGTTTGGTTTTGCCTTGTGCGGTGAGGGCTAGGATTTTGTGTTTGGTTAGGTCATTGAGGTATTTTCTTGCACTGTTGAGGGATTTGTCGCAATCGGTAGCAATCTCTTTGGCACTAAAGGTTCGTCCAGGGTTTTTTGATGGCTTTTTTGATAATATCTTTTTGGATGAAGTTGAGTGCTACGCCAATGCGAGAGCTGCTTAGTAGCGTATTAATTTCTTCAAAGTCACGGCTTTTTTGCTCGAGATAGGTAAGCAGTTCATCAATAGCCCGTAAAATAATATCAAGCTGATAATCAATAAAATAGGTCATATCGTTATCGTCAATCTCGCTGTAATAAAAGCTCATTCCGTAGTGTTTGGGAGCCTCTTTGAGGAGTTTACCAATAGAGATATACTCAAAATAGTCAAATCCGCTTTTGAGCATAAACCAGTAGAATATGGCTCGTGTGCTACGTCCGTTACCATCGCAAAAGGGGTGTTCGTAGCCTATCATAAAATGCAACATAATGGCTTTGATAATAGGGTGGATAAATATCTCCTCTTCGCCTAAATGCTGTGTATTGGCAAAGTCGCATACGGCTTGAAGCCGTTTTTCGATTAGTGTATGCAAAGGAGGCTGATAGAGGATGGTATCATTGCCATCTCTTATTACAATATCATCGCTTTGACGAAATTTACCTGTAATATTGCCGTTTTCATCACTGCCAAAAGTAGCAATTCGGTGCAAATCCAAAATCATATCAAGGGTAAGCTCTTCGTTGATAAGACGCTTAATTTTACGCATAAGTAGGTAGTTGTTGAGTATCATTACCTCATCGGAGTTTTGCGGTTTGCGGTTGTGAATAAGCATATCTTTGGCAACTTTTCGAGTGGTGGAGACCTCCTCTAGCTGTGAAGAGCTGATGGCCTCTTCCATGATGAGCGAGGAGACAAGGTAGTGCTTTTTGATGGAGTTGTTGGGTAGGATACCGCTTGAAGAGAGATGCGAAATTTTGTAGAGTTTGGCTTGGAGCGTATTGGGAATGCAAAAAAGAAACATATTGCCCTCTTTGTCGTAATACTCCAAAGGTTTGGATTTGGAAAAACGTACAAACTT
>DYTG01000087.1:5974-7416 GCA_020726085.1 Sulfurovum sp. | reverse complement strand
CCAATAGGAATATTTTTGGCTTTTACCTCGGCTTTGAGCATGCGGGTTTTGGCATCGACGGTGGGGTAGAGTTTGGAGATTGTGCCGTTGTGTTCTTGGTCGCTTCCGTCAAGTTTGTATTGGAAGGTATCTCCTACTTTGACGCTATCCCAATATTTGGAATCGAATTTGAGTTGCAATACAATATCCTCATGGGACTCTATCACAAAAGCGGTACTTAGCATCATGCCACTCACCACATCGCCAATTTCTATCCTTTTATCGCTCACTACCCCATCAAAAGGGGCTTTGAGGTAGGTACGGTCATAGAGAATTTGTTGGTAGCTTAGTTGGTGTTTGGCATTATTGAATTTATTGCGATAGGCATCCAATTTGGCTTCTTCGATGATATTTCGCACACGGTATTGTCTATCCAAATCTTTTTGGGCGTATTGGTAGGCGTTTTTGGCACTCTCTAGCAACGCTAGAGTGTCGTTGTTGTCAAGCTTGGCGACAATATCGCCCTTTTTGACTTTTGAGCCAATATCGACATAGATTTTCTCCACCACTCCACTGGCATTAAAAGCAATATTGGCTTTTTGGTTGGCGACTACATCAAAAGTAGCGTAGATAGCTTGGGCATTGAGTCCCAATGTTAGCAGTATTAAAAGCAGTAGTTTTTTCATTGTTTTACCTCGATAAGTTGGAATAGAGTATTAATATGGAGTGCAATCTCCTCTTGAATGTTGTGGGTAGTACCCGTCATAACCCCCGTGACAAAGAGTCCATCTCCTAGCACAAAAAAGCCACGAGCCAAATCAATTGCAATGGGTTGTATCTCACCCTTGTCAATCCCCTCTTGTAAAATAGCGCAAAACCATCCGTAGTATCGCTCAAAGGTATCTTTGAGAAACTCCTGAATATCGCTATTGGGTTGGGTGAGCGAAATAGAGACAAACTCTTTGAATATCTCTCTTAGGTCGGCTTTGTCGGGATTGTAGAAAAAATCAAAAAATATCTTGATTTTGGCTTTGGTACTCGTAGCTTCGTTGATACGTTGCTCTTTGGTAGCGTTAAATTGTGCCATTAAGATATTGACAATCTCAAAGACAATATCCTCTTTGTTTTTAAAATAGTCGTAAATCGTCCCTTTGCCCACCCTAGCCTCTTGGGCGATTTGAGAGATGGTAATGTTTTTGATCCCTTTTGCAATAAACAAATCCTTGCAAGAGAGTGCTATATCGATGCGTTTTTGCTCTTTATCAACGATAATTGCCAAAGCTCCTCCAAACAATGACCGACTATCAGTCATTTATTAAGAGGTATCTTACTATCAAATAACTTAAAGAGACTTTTTCAACGCCGCAAAAAAATTGAGAATTCACATTTAAGAAAAAAATAAAACTTTTTATGATATAGTTATATAAATTCTTCGATAACCTAACACAATCCGCACAGCACAC
>DYTG01000087.1:0-5874 GCA_020726085.1 Sulfurovum sp. | reverse complement strand
TAGTTATATAAATTCTTCGATAACCTAACACAATCCGCACAGCACACAGCGTTATATTCTACCCTTTGCTCCCACGGGCTATTTTAATCTCAACACAACTCAAACCAACCCAAATGCAACCGTTGCGACACTTATTGAAGAGATTGTTTACGCATTTAACCAATTAACGCTTACCAATCCTTCTTTTACTCAATGCATCCTTGGTTACCATCTGGACCCACAAACTCCTCAAAGTAGCATTGTATGTAATGAAACAACCATTCCGCTTGTTGCAACTTCAAGCAGTGTTGATATTGCTCAATTTTTAGACCCTACGGTGTATGATAGAATTGATTGCCGTACCGATCAAAGAGTACTCATTGGCTCCATCATTCGCACCACACAGCCTACTGAAACCAATGAAACTACCCTTATTAGCGGTGATCTCTACCGTTTTGTTACTTTAAGCACTCCTCAAACAGCAGGACAACTCTATAGCGATCCTAGCCATTATACTTTTGTTTCCCATACGCTTAGTGGTCAATACGGTAAATTTGAGATTTTTGAATCGGGCAAATGGATTTATCAGCTTGACTTTGCCAGTATCGAATTAAACGGAATGGATTTAACAAAGTCTATAAAAGAGTCTTTTGAGGTAGCCACCATCAATGGAGCAACCGCTGTAGTTATTGTTGAGTTTGGTGATGAAACCTTTGATATAGGAGAGATTTTTGAAGGAATGGCGTATATTCATGGTTATATATTTGACAAAACTTTCAATCAAACCATTGAAGCCAAAAGCTACAGAGGTCACTACGGCGACCTTCAAGTTCAAATTGATGGCTCTTGGAAGTACCATCTTGACAATAGCCTCCCAGAGATCAAGGCTCTCAATGATGGCGATACGCTTACCGACCTATTTGCCATTACAAGCCAAATCAATGTAGAGATTACCATCAAAGGACACAATACCCTAATCGAAGGCAACCTTTATGGTTCGACAATCGAAGAGGTACAAACAATGACTGAAGGAAAACTTGACATTAAATACTCCAACGATGCAATGTTTGAACCCTATAGTGTAGATGGAACATACGGGACGTTTAAGATTGATAGCGATGGCCTATGGCACTATAAACTCAAAAAACTAACCGAGATTATACTCAAGCTCACCTCAAAAGATGAGTTTAGAGAGACCTTTGATGTCAAAACAACCGATGGCATGAAAGTGCAAGTGGGTATTAAAATCATCGGGGTTGATTCGATTATTTTAGGAACTCTTAGCGGTGTGGTCTCACTTGCTAAGAGTTCCACACAAGGCAAAATCTATATTGAACGAGGCGTTAATCTCTTTAAGGTTATTGATAATAAAATGGGGCTTTATGGGGTCTTGAATCTTCATAGCAATGGGGAGTGGAGCTATACTTTGTCCACACAAAATAGTGTTGTTAGCGATTTGGATGCCAATGGGGTTCTTCATGATCTTTTCGAAGTTGTTGCCATGGATAATACAACTCAAACAATCAAAATTGAGATAGTAGGCTCAAACACTCCGCTTTATGTAGATAAGCAACCCTTTGATTTGTTTCCAACTCTTATTGATTCACCAAATTAACACGATATCCTCCATCCTATCCCACTCCTTAATGCGACAGGAGATCGGCCAAAAATAAGCTATAGACTCAATGGAGAGAGCATCGAGGGTGGCACAAGCGGACTCTTTAAAGGCGGAATTGAAAATATTTTAGAGGTAAACGTTGAGGAGATGAGGGGCGATTTTGAAACGCAAAGCTTCTCAAAAATCGTTAAGCTCAAAGATATTACGCCCCCCTAAAGCTCCTCTTTTAGAGCATGAGACAACGACCGATAAAGAGAGTCTCCCTGTATTGATTGAGGCTTTTGAAGATAATGTTTCGGTATTTGTCAATGGCGTTCACACGCAAGATATTCCAAACTCTGCACAAAAACAAACCATCATACTTGACACAAGTGGCAACGCAGGACTCAAAATCTTTAACATTACACTCAAAGATGCTTTGGGCAATGAGAGCAATCGTACAAAAGTTGAGATTCAAAAAACAATTGCCAACAACACAACCAACTTTAGTGAAGTAAGGGTTCAAAATATCAACTACGATTACAATCTAATCGGTGGAGTTTTGGCGGGAACTATTGTCGATACGGATGGTATCGCACAAATCGTTGTAAGCTACACCGATGGGACTAGCAATGAAGTTTTTAATCCTACTGCCAATACAACCTTTACTTTCCCACATTATGACTACTTACAAGCACACGATTTTGGTACCCATTTCACCATTACTCTCACCGATCTTAAAGGGGTAGTTTCGAGCCATAACGGCATCATTGAAGAACAAGATGAGCCTACCCACTTTGCGGAGAGTTCTATCTATCCCTCAGGTGGATTCTATAGCGTCACTCTCCATGTTGAAGATTTCAACGGCATCGAAACCGTCAAAATCAACAACGACGGGAATCTCACACAAAGAGATTTAAATGGAAGTGCTACTAATTATATTATAGAAAGTGTTGAAGAGAACAAAACCCTCACTATCGAAGTCATTGATGCATTCAACAACTCCAAAACCTATACCAAAACTTTCATACAATACCTCACAGACTTTAGTCAAGTAGCCATTCAAGACAACAACAATTCAACGGCGGCTCTTATGGGTAATGTGATAGACGCAAACGGCATTAGCCACGTCTCTGTTAATTATTATGATAGCAATGGCACATGGTACGATGATGATTTCCTATCGGGCGATGGCAATACATCGGTAGCCCTTTGGAGTCTTCCACCCCATAGCGATGGCAATAAATACATCATTGGTGTAAGCGATAATTTGGGTGACTACCGATACATTGAAGGCATTTTCCCCAATCTGCCCTAATAGAGAGTGGGTTTACTTTCACTCATGGTGAGGTTAAAACCCGCACCTCTCAAAGCCATTAAAGAGTTGGGATGAATACTTTAAAGAGTAGAGAATTAATCCAATCTGTTGGATTTGGAAATGATAAAATGTATATAGAACTCAATAACAATAGAGTATTGACCGTACCTTACTCTTATACTAAAAAATTAGCCAATGTCTCATTGAATGATTTAAAAGATTATAGACTTATTGCCAATGGTATGGGTATTCATTTTGAAAAAATAGATGAAGATATTTCCATAGATGGTATCATAAGAGATTTTGGAAATGAGACAAAACGAATCAATATCTCTGTATCTACAAGTTTTTTAGACCTAGCAGACCAATATGCAAAAGAACACAATATGAGCCGTTGAGCACTTTTGCAAAAGGCTACTATGAAGTATATAAATCTCTGAAGAGCTAAAGCCCTAAAGTGAAATGGATGCCACAGCCATCAAGTCATAAGATATTTTATAGCGTTGATATAGCTCAAATTTGAGGGATTTTTGCCCTTGTAGGCGATATCAAACGCCGTACCGTGATCGACGGAGACTCTCATGATAGGCAAATTGAGCGATACGTTGATACTCTCATCAAAATAGAGGGCTTTGAGCGGTGCTAAACCTTGGTCGTGATAGAGAGCGATAAAGTAGCGATAGTTTTGACGCACTTTAGGCGTAAAGGCGATATCGGGTACGATGGCTCCTTCAAAAATATCTTTGCCCAGTTTGGCATTGATAGCCCCAATGGCGGGTTGGATTATCTCTATCTCCTCATCACCCAACACCCCCCCATCGCCGCTATGAGGATTAAGCCCCAATACCGCCACCTTTTCATCCTCTCTAAGCGTAACACAACGATAAAAATCCTCCAAAAACGTGTAAAATTTTACATACGTTAGATGATTGGCTACCTCTTTGAGTGGGATGTGTTCAGTGTATAAGGCTACATACATCTCCTCACACCCTAGCATCATAATCGCATCGGCTTGAAATCTATCCCTCAAAGCATCGGTATGTCCTTTGTACTTCACATCCGCTTTTTCCCACGCTTTTTTGTGGATAGGAAGTGTGAGCGCTGCATCACAAAAGCCGTTTACACACAGCTCTATGGCTTTGAAAAATGAGCGATAGGAGTATCCCCCTGCCTCTTTGGTAATGCAAGAGGGTGTAATCTCAAAAACAGTGTTGCACACCTTGGCGGTATGAAAATCACTGGGTACTTCAATCCCCAAAAGCTTCGCAGCTTGTTCTACCATGGCATCATCGACACAATAGATAGGCTCAACCATCTCTTTGATACGCTCGTGTGACCTCAAAGCAATCTCTATACCTATGCCGTTTAAATCACCAATCGATACGGCTACACTCTTTTTTTGCATCTACTCTCCTAGGGCTGGAGCTTTTAGGGCTTCGCCTATTGCGGCATAACTTCTCCCAATCCGCGCGATGGGCATTTGAGGATTATCCGCTACAAAAGTGTGCTTAATCTCCAAAATAAGAGGAACAGTAGAAGAGCCTTGCAAATCAATCTCTTGAAGCAACTCACAAAAAAAAGCGACACTTACCCCCTCTACCATGGGTGCAAACTCTTGGATTTTTTCAATCGTTGGAATATCAAAAAACTCCGCTTCACTCATATTGGCCTCTAGGGCTTTGGAGCTAAGGTGCATCCTCTCCATAAACTCTTGAGGCACCATGCAAATCGTGGCTTTTTTGCTTGAGCGAATATTTGCCAATGTGTCTTTGGGCGTTGCGTCTTCTTTGTGTCCGATAGAGACAACGACGCTAGGGGGAGTAGAGCTTAGCGGTGCGAAGTAGCTAAAAGGAGCGATATTGATAAGCCCCTCCTCGTTTTGCGTCACAATCCACGCAATGGGACGTGGGACAATATAAGTAGCCATCAATTTGTATATCGCATCGGGACTTAGGTGTTGCATAGTAATCATTTTTTCTCCTTGATAGTGATTTAGAGTCTCTTTTTGAGTGCCTCTATTGCCTCTTGATTGGCTTTGAGCTTCCATTTGACATCCTCTATCCTAAACTCTCGTTCGATATGGATAATCTCCAATTGCTTAAGATGATAGAGGATGGATTCGACGTGATTGTAAGGGCTTACAAAACGGTACTCGACAAGCTTTTGATAGGGTTGCAATGAGGCAACGGCTATCACCTCTTTGACCGCACTCCCATAAGCTCTTGCCATCCCTCCCGTACCTAGCTCTATACCGCCAAAGTAGCGAACACTTAGCAAAGCGACATTGATAAGCTCATTACCTCTAAGGACATTGAGGGTAGGAATCCCTGCACACCCTTTGGGTTCACCATCGTCGCTAAAGTTTTCAACGATTTGTTCAAAGGCGTTGAGTTCACGGGTAGCATAAACAATATGATTGGCTTTGGGATGGTCGATTGTAAGTTGAGCCAAAAGTGTTTTGAAATTGTAACTAGGCGTAAGATGGGCGATGAATTTGGAGCGATTGATTGAGTAGGTATAGATAAAGGTTTCATGAATAGTTTGCATGAGATATTTTATCCACAATTACTTAAAAACTGATGTTGTACACTTTAAAAATTACCCCATTAAAACAGAACATTGCGAATGCAAGATAGGCTATTTCATTGACTCTCTTTTCACCTTTTGAGTAGCTCTAGTACCAATTGAGTTTTTAACTGCGTTGGATATACGGTTCTTTTACGACTCACCTTTTGCTCTCTCTTTACTTTTTTTATTTAATTTTAGTCTATTTTGAATTAGATCTGTTTAAAAGTTGTTTTTATTTGTTGGGGTATTATAAATTAGTAGACTTAGCACTGCCAAACGTCCAAACAAAGCAATGAATTTTAAGAAATATTTTGAATTTGTAGGTGCGACCATGTCGCACAAAAAGCGTGTGACATGGTCGCACCTACGGTTGTTGTACCATATTGATACAAGAGTAAAAACTACCCAACCA
>DYTG01000086.1 GCA_020726085.1 Sulfurovum sp. | reverse complement strand
AATAGAAGCAAAAAAAATGAATCTACATTTAATGAACGTGAAATTGATATTGCTACCAAGATGCAAAAAGAGTTGGCTCCTACGGTAGATGTACTCTCCTATATGCTTGATAAAACGCAAACAAAATTTACCATTATCATCATCAAAGCCGAGTATGACGAACTCTATCAATACATTGTAAATACCAAACGTGACAGTGATATTCTCAAAGTTATTGATGAAAAATACAATCTTTTTAGTATCGTTTGCCAAGATACTACGGTAGATGGAGGGTATATGTTTGCCAATCGCATGGTTACCGCCCTCACGCAAGACAAAGATGTCAAAGATGTGACATGTGTCGCGCTTGAAGTGCGTACGACACGCTACGATGTGAGAGATATGATTTACAAAGCCTTTCAACTCTACATTACCGCACGTCGCCACAGCTCTTTGGGTGAAATCAAATATCATTCATTATAAAATTCTTCATCTCTTTAAGCTTCTAATGGCTTCTTAAGTCTTCTTTGGATAAAATTACGTTTCGATATTATGGAAATTTAACCCAAGCTAAAGGATACAACGATGAAAAGAACGTTTCAACCGCACAATACACCACGCAAAAGAACACACGGTTTTAGAACCCGCATGAAGAGCAAAAATGGTAGAAAAGTCATTTCGGCTCGAAGAGCTAAAGGCAGAAAAAGATTAGCCGTTTAAAACACTTTACTACTCTAAAAAGCAGTAAAGAGTTTGACAGAGTCTATAAAAAAGCTACAAAAGTGTGGCATACTCCACTTTTTGTACTTTTCTATAAAAAGAGTGACAATTTACAAAAGATAGGGATAGTAGCCAGTAAAAAAATTGGCAATGCTACAAAACGAAACAGAGCAAAAAGATTGCTAAGAGCTGTATTTATAAAAAATATTGATACATTAAAGTTTGGTGAGTTTGTATTGGTGGCAAAAGCCCCACTATTGGAGAGAGACTTTACACAACTCGAAGAGTCGTATCTTTATGCTCTTGAACGTTCTTATATAAGAACATAGTAACTTTTTATCTTTTCTTTCCATCTTTTGAAATTGCAAGATACTATTTAAAAAGGCATACCATTGGATAAGACAGATTTAAATAAGAGATTAATGCTTGCATTTTTTCTATCCTTTATTGTATTTGTAGGACTAGAGTATTATATGCAACACAACAAACCCCAAGAGACCACCCCCAGGCAAAACACAACCAGCATTAAAGAGGCTCCCGTTACTACACCTCAAACACCAACTAAAGTAGAAAATGCTTCCTCGGTAGAAAACGCTCCTGCACCCGCCAAAGCCAACAGTGCTCCTGTAGTAGCAACTGCACCCATTATCTCAACTATCACTTCAAAAGAGTTTAATATTGAAATCGACCATTTGGGGCGTATTGGGCAATTTACCCTTTTGGATGATAAATACAACACCAAAGAGAATGAGAAGCTCAAAATCTTTGACAACACCAAAGTCAAACCCCTTGAAGTGCGTTTTTCAGATGCCACGCTCAACCAAGAGGCATTTAAAACAAGCTACACCGCTTCTATCAAAGAGGCTCATTTGGATGAGAACGGAAAAATTGAAGTGGTTTTAACCCAACAACTCTCTACTACAACCCTCACCAAAACGATTGTCTTTAGTTCCAATGGCGGATATACTTTAGATATCAAGCTCTCCACTCCTGCGGATTATTTTATCACCACAGGGTATCGCCCTACTGCTGATGATACAGAGTTTATGATTGTCAAAGGTGCTTTGATTCGTGATGGAGACAAGATTATCTCAACCATTGAAGATGGTGAAAGTGAGGGTGATGAGAAGTTTAAAAACGCTTCACTCGTATCGGCATTCGATAGGTATTACACATCAATGCTTTACAACCTCGACAAAGGAATGCACATCTCTATCTTGAAAATAGAAGATGACAATCCGCTTATTTTTGTACAAGGAGAGCCTGAGCTTCATTTGGGTGGCTTTATTGGTCCAAAAGATTTCAAAGTTCTTAATGACATTAATCCACAACTTACCGATGCGATTGAATACGGATGGTTTACCTTCTTAGCCAAGCCCTTTTTTGCTATTACACTGTGGATTTGCAACTATGTGGGCAACTGGGGATGGGCAATTGTACTCTTTACATTACTTATTAAGTTGGTACTTTTCCCACTCTCCTACAAAGGGATGATGTCGATGCAAAAACTCAAAGACCTCGCTCCCAAAATGAAAGAGATCAAAGATCGCTACGGCAAAGACCCTATGAAGATGAATCAACACATGATGGAGCTTTACCGTAAGCACGATGCCAACCCAATGGGTGGATGTTTACCGATGTTGTTGCAAATCCCCGTCTTTTTTGCCCTCTATCGAGTACTGCTCAATGCTGTGGAATTACAAGGAGCAGAGTGGATACTCTGGATAGAAGACCTCTCCAAACTTGATCCGTACTTCATTTTGCCTATCTTGATGGGGGCTTCGATGTATTTGCAACAAAAACTCACTCCCACAACCATTACCGATCCGCTACAACAAAAGATTTTTATGTATCTACCGCTTATATTGACTATCTTTTTTGTAACTTTCCCCGCTGGTTTGGTGCTTTATTGGTTTACCAACAATTTGCTCTCAATCGCACAACAATATTTTATCAATATTCAATATGAAAAACACAAAGCGATCGAGATTGCTACACACAAAAAACACAAGGACAAGTAAACAATGAAGAAAATTGTAGCTCGTACGCTTGAAGATGCCTATATGAAAGCAGCTTTTGAGCTTGAGTGTTCGGTTACTGAATTAAAGTATGAGATTATTCAACACCCAAGCAACGGTATTTTTGGCTTTATGCGAAAAGATGCCATTATCGTAGCGGAGTGTACCAAACGAGAGATTAGATCTCAAACAGTCTCCGACGAGGTCGAAAAGACGGTTTCTAAACCAAATCCAAGCATTATCAAACAACCCAAAGAGGTTTTCTCAAGCCCAAATATTACCAAACAGCCAAAAGAGACTCCCGAAGCAATAGAAAAACAGACCCACTCTATCAATCAAGAGTTGATTCGCAACGACAACAGTGTCCTTGACAACTTCTTTGATGATAAGATGTCCAAAGGCATTATCAATGAGTTTGAGATTAGCGATGAAGAGGATGATATCACCGTCCAAGAGCTTGAAGTAAGCATCCAAAAAGAGCTTGAGCGACTCTTTGCTTTTAGTTGCTACGATATTGATACCATCGAGGTCACTATCGACAACTCAACGGCTGAAATCTATCTCGATGGAATGGACGCTGCATTAATTATCGGCAAAGAGGGACACCGCTACAACGCTCTTTCTTATATGCTCTTCAATTGGCTTCAAGCCAAATACAATCTCTATGTCAAGCTAGAGATTGCCCAGTTTCTCTCCTCTCAAAAAGAGATGATCAAAAACTACATCGCTCCCGTCATTGAACACATTCATCAAAACGGCAGAGGCAAAACCAAACCCCTCGATGGGATTTTGGTACAACTTGCCCTCGAAGAGCTAAGAGCTGAATTTAAAAATAAATACGTCGCCGTCAAAACCACGCGTGATGGACAAAAATACATCGTCATCAATGATTTTGCCTCAAAGCACTGATACAATTGTTGCTATCGCTACTGCTAGCGGGGTAGCTTCGATCTCTATTGTTCGTCTTAGCGGTAGTCAAGCTCTCTCTATTGTCTTACGCATTGCCCAAAAAGAGCATTTTATTCCTCGTTATGCCACGCTTAGCTCCATCTACACCCAAACCCATGACCTTATCGACCAAGCCATTGTTATCTATTTTCAAGCCCCTTTGAGCTTTACAGGTGAAGATATTGTGGAGTTTCAGTGTCACGGAGGATTGGTGATTGCTACTGAGATTGTGCAAACGGCTCTTCATTACGGTGCGAGATTAGCCCAAGCAGGAGAGTTTAGCAAACGAGCTTTTTTAAACGGCAAGATGGATCTTACTAAAGCCGAAGCGATTGCCAAACTTATAGAGACCAAAAGCCTCGATGGAGCTAAAATTTTAGCCAAGCAACTCAAAGGGGATTTGAAAAACTTCATCGATGAGTCACGCACAATGCTTTTGGGGGCTATTGCCTACTCCGAAGTGATGATTGACTACGGCAATGAGGATATTCCAAGTGACATCATTGAGAATCTACACACCAAACTCAATGCTTTGAGCGATAAAATACAGACTATTTTGGAAGCCTCACACCGTCGCAAAGGCTTAATAGAGGGCTTTAAAGTGGCTATTATTGGTAAACCCAATGTGGGCAAAAGCTCTTTGCTTAATGCTCTACTAAACTACGAAAGGGCCATAGTCAGCGATATTGCAGGTACGACACGAGACACCATTGAAGAGTCTATCACAATTGGTACGCATATTGTCCGCCTTGTCGATACGGCAGGGATTAGAGAGGCTCGTGATAGCATTGAGAAGATTGGAATTGGTCGCTCAATAGGTTCGCTTCATGAAGCCGATATTGTGATTGCTCTCTTTGATGGTTCACAAAAGCTTGATGATGAAGATGAAAAAATCATTGCGTTGCTTGAAAGACTCGAAGATACGCATCTTATTGTAGCTATCAACAAATGCGATTTGCCCCAACACCTAGAGATTCAAAAGCTTCACGCCTTTTTGCCTCTGCTTGTGAGTGCCAAGGGTGATTTTAGCCCTCTTAATGCAAAACTGCTAGAGATTTTGGATACAATTGGAAGCGATGAAGAGCTAATGCTTATCTCCGCACGTCAAATCAACGCCGTGACACAAGCCAAAATCGAAATAGACAACGCCCAAGAACCCCTCCAACATGAGGCTTTGGAGTTTTTTTCCTACCATCTTCAAAATGCTATTACGCACATTAGCTCCATCTCGCATCCCTACAATTCTCAAGAGATACTAGATACCATGTTTGGAGAGTTTTGTTTAGGAAAGTAGCACCAAAGGCTTTGAAAAAAGGAGTAAAAAGTGAATAAAAAAATTCTAAAAGCAGACTACATCTATATAAATGGAGTCTATTGTCAAGATTACGCCGTTGTTTTTGATACTCAAATTATAGAAGTTGGAGACGTTGAGATAATCAAAGCTAACTATCCCGATTGTTTTGTGGAGGATTTGGGAGCGGGGAGTCTGCTTTTTCCTGGGTTTGTCAATACGCACGTTCATTTGGAGTTCTCCTCCAACCAAACCACGCTTCAATACGGCTCATTTGTAGGATGGCTAGAGAGCGTTTTGATAGCTCGTGAGGAGATTATCCAAGGCTCAACTTTAGAGGTGATTAAAGGTGCGATGAATGCCATGCTCTCTAGTGGAGTGTGTGCCTTTGGAGCGATTAGCAGCTACGCACGTGAACTTGAAGCACTTGCAACCACCAAACAAAAAGTGGTTTTTTTCAATGAGCTAATCGGTAGCAATCCTCAAAGCATCGATGCACTCTACGCTGATTTTGTAAGACGCATCGAAGAGTCAAGTTGCTATCCCCATATCACTCCTGCCATTGCTATCCACGCCCCCTATTCAGTGCATCCTGTCGCTATTGTCAAAGCATTACGGTTGGCAAAAGAGAAAAATCTATTGGTCTCGTCACACTTTATGGAGAGTCGTGCCGAAAAGGAGTGGTTGGGGGGAAGTTACGGAGAGTTTAAGCCCTTTTTTGAGAAGTATCTAGGCGTTTCGTCGTCATTGTGTAGCAAAGAGGAGTTTTTGAGTCTCTTTAGAGCTACTCCTACGCACTTTACCCATGCTACGCAAATTGATGAAGAGGATATCAATACCCTTAAATCCTATCATCACACCATCGCCCATTGTCCTCGCTCCAATCGTTTATTGGGTTCTGCACCTATGCCTCTTGCAAAGATTATTGAAAAAGAGATCGCATTTAGTACCGCTACTGATGGGCTTAGCTCCAACTATTCGCTCAATATCCTTGATGAGCTACGCAGTGCTTTGATGATACATAGCGATATCCAACTCTCTACTTTGGCAGATAAACTCATCGAATCGATCACCAAAAGTGCCAATGCGATTTTAGGACTCAACGGCGGAGTTATTGAAAAGGGCAGGGATGCTCATTTTGTGCTTTTGCGTTTATCCAATCTCCCCAGTCAAAGTGCTTTGCTTTCGCTATGGAGTATCTTGCACAACGAAAGAGCCAGTAGGGTTTATGTCGATGGAGAGGTAGTTTTTAACAAAGTCTAATCAACATTTAGAGATAATATCCCATCTAAAAATAAGTATAGAATCAATGAAACATCTATTGGAAATCGATACCAAATTATTAAAAAACTTTAACCTTATCTTGATGCTCCAAATGATACCGCTTTGGGTCGTGTCGGCTATGCTTGTCAATGAGATTCAACCCTCGCTTTACGATAAGCAAATGCTCTACTGCGGCGTGGCAATGGTAGGCTTTTTTGTTGCTTTTATGATGCCGTGGCGAAAGATTTTATGGTGGTTTGTACCTATCTTTTATGCTATCAATTTGGGGCTTTTGGTCTCGGTAGAGTTTGTGGGCAAGAGTATTTTGGGAGCTACTCGCTGGGTTGAGATTCCAGGAGTGGGCATTACAGTACAGCCCTCCGAGTTTATGAAAGTAGCCGTATTGATGATGTTGGGCTATATCATTAGTCGCAACCCTCCATCAAAATCGGGATATGGATTGTGGATGTTTTTCAAACTCTCCATTGTGATTTTGGTACCGTTTGTTTTGATTGCCAAAGAACCCGATTTGGGTACGGCACTGGTACTGCTTATTGCGGGATACGGAGTGCTTTTTATCGTGGGAGTCAAGTGGCAAATATGGGCGTTGCTTGGCTCTTTTGTGGTGATTGCTATTCCATCGTTCATCTATCCCAATCTTCATGATTACCAAAAAAAGCGTATCAATGATTTTCTCAATGAGCCTAGCTACCATGTCCAACAAGCACTTATTGCTATTGGTGCGGGGGGAGTCGATGGCAACCAAAAAGATGAAGCGACCCAAACGCAACTCAAATTCCTCCCCATCTCCACGAGTGATTTTATCTTTGCTTATCTAGGAGAGCGTTTTGGCTTTGTGGGGATGATTTCGATTGTGCTTGTCTATATTTTGCTTATTTTTCATCTGCTCTTTATTGCCTCCCAACACAATGAAGACTATTTGATACAAGTCTTTGCTTCGGGATTGGCGTTTTTGTTTTTTGTTTATATGACGGTCAATATCTATATGATTATCGGTTTAGCCCCCGTAGTCGGTTTGCCTTTGCCGATGTTTAGCCATGGGGGTACTTCGTTTATTATTTTTTCGGTAATTTTTGGAATTTTGCAAAATCTTATTGCTTTTAAAGACTTTTTAAAGTATAATAGTGATCACAAAACTTTCATGCTATCTAAAAATAGACTGAAATAAATCAACTATTTTTGGGTTCTTAGCTCAGCTGGTTAGAGCACTCGGCTCATAACCGAGTGGTCCAGGGTTCGAGTCCCTGAGAACCCACCATCCTACAT
>DYTG01000218.1 GCA_020726085.1 Sulfurovum sp. | reverse complement strand
GTAACTTCTCAATAAGTCATGGCATTGCCATATTGATGGAACGCTCACGCATGATGGTTGGTAATGGGGGAATAGCATTGATAAGTGATACGCGATCGATCAAATATTGCCAAAAAGAGATACCAAGCTTACGGCAAGTTTTCTTCAGACTAACAAATGTATCACGGCACTGACGACCCACATCACTACGAGTACCACCGCTAACTTTACGTTTCTTGACGAAGTCTCGAATATCCGTTTCGCTGCCATTGGTATGTAATGGAACATCTGGGCGATGCAAGACCAGTAATAATTCATCTTTATGACGATGAAGTCGCTTCAGTGTCTTATTGAGCGTTGCATAGACGGTCTGTTGCGTAAAAATTGTGGTAAAACGTGACGCTAATTCTTCTATTCGCATCGGATCTGGGTGCGCTTTGTAAGATTTTAGATCAGCGTAAAGCTTCCATATTTGATCACGTACTAAGGCAACAGCATCACGCTGCTGATCGTTCGCAGGGATCAGCTTGTGAACAAGACGTTCTGCGTGAATCCAACACAGTCCGTGCAAGAGAATAGCAAACTGTCCTGCGCCATCGCTGATAATTGCTAGTTCAGGATTCAGCCCTTTCTCCAGCAGACCGCCCAGTAATGCCCCTTCCGTTGCAATACGAATATGCCGATCATTCGTCAGGTTTATGCTAGCGAGATGCTTGCGCCAATGCTCGTCAGTGAGCAGGTCATTACTCAGTTGTTGACGCACGCTTTCGCTTAAACCCTGTTCAACCATATAAGCCAATGCAGCTTCGTTGACCTGATATATTTTTTCGCCAGCATGTAAGCATTCAAGAAAATTGATGCGGCTCTTACTCCCTGTACTGCCAAACCAAGCAAACAGTTCATTGCCGATCTGTGTCACGTAGCCGTTCTTAGCTTGATGACGAGCACCTGAATCATCGACTGTAACAGAACGACTGATCTCCAATCCGACCGTTAGTAGTTCATTCTTTTCTTGGTGAAAGTGATCTGATTTGGTGCTGAGTATGGCATTAATTTGCCCAACCGATATATCAATACCCCACTCTGTTAATTGTTCTCTGAGTAGCGGCTGCGTGACATGACAGTGATGGTGTTGATATAGGATGTAGCTGCATAACATGGCATCGAAGTGCCGTCCTTGCAACGATTCTGGCAAAGATCCTGTCAGAAGTACACCTTCAGCTGTCTGCCAAGTTTCCAAGCGGTAGCGCGTGTTGTGCGCTTTAACGATCAATCCCTGAACGACAAAATCCCGATATC
>DYTG01000085.1 GCA_020726085.1 Sulfurovum sp. | reverse complement strand
TATAGCCCACAACAATAATCACACTAAACCACAACATACACACGATGCGGTAATTCAAAAGTATCATCATCCCCACCGTAATATCCAAATAGGAAGCAAAGTAGAGCGTAGGCAAAGCCCAATCACCGCCAATACCCACATCGCCCAGAAGTGCTAACGCTCCCTCTTGGGGATACAAAAAAGCCGAAACTATACCGCTCTATATCCACACAAAAGCAATGACCAAACGCAAAAGGGGAGCAAAAAAGTAGAGATTAGCACTAAGCTTTTGGCTTTTGGTAGCGTGATGTTTGAAAAGTGTCTCATCCCAAAAAGTTTGTGAGCGGTGTCGTATCCTTTACCTATAAATCCCGAAGAGTCCAAAACTAAAATTTTCATACTTTAGTCCTGTAGTTTATCTCTTTTTGTTATAATATTTTATCCTATCTTCTTGCTCATTGGTAGCTCATAAAAGGCATTTAAATTGAAAAAACTACTTATTGCTCTGTTTGCATTACTCTTTAATGCTTGTGAAACCAAAGATCCCTCGCTCATCGAGTATCTCTTTGCATCCTCCAATCCCCAAATGATTGCTCTTGATTTCAACGCCTCGGGTGCGACGTGTCCTAAATGTCGTATGGGGGTAGAACACAACGAAAATGCAGCACAGGTGGTTTTTGAGGATGAAAAAACCTATATTTTTGACGATGTGGGGTGTTTGGTTTTGTGGATAGAGCAAGTCAAAGCCAATAGAGAGGCTATCAAGATGTTTGTATTTACCAAAGATACCCATCGATGGATAGATGCCCAAAAGGCGTTTTACTCGCTCAAAGATGAAACACCCATGGGGTATGGATTTGGAGGCTACGAGAAGAACCAAGCGGAGTTTATTGATTTTGAAACCATGCGTCTTAAGATGTTAAGAGGCGAAAACATGGCAGATCCCAAAATTCGCAAAATGCTACTAGGACAATAATTTGCAACAGATGCTCCCCTCCTACGAAGACCCGCTTTTTAGCATTTTGATTATCATTACGCTCATGCTTGTGACGGCTTTGATAACCTATGCGTGGGGTATCTATGTCCAAAATCGCAAAAAAGAGTCCCTACTTGCCTTTTTGGAAAAATTTGATGAAATGGGGAGTATTTTGGATAACCACGTCATTGATTTTCAAAACAACATGATTAAGCCTTTGCAAATACTCGCCAAAGCCTTTGAAAATAGTGGAGAGTATCACAAAGCCATCGATGTCTATCGCTACCTTATCAAAAACTCCGATGCTTTGCTATCAAAAAAGGAGCTACTTCAAAGCTTGGGCGAACTCTATCTGAGGGCTGGATTTATTGAGCGATCCAAAGCGATATTTTTGGAAATTCTCAAAGAGTACCCTAGAAGTCGTGATACCTTGCACTCCTTGGCTATTGTTTATGAGTTGCTTCATCAATATGACAATGCCAAAGAGGTGTTAGAACCCCTCGAGATGCTAGGCGAAGACACAACCTCACTAAGAGCCTATTTGGAGTTTGAGACTCTTTTGACCCATCCATCCTATACTCCCAAACAAAAGATTGCCCAACTCCAATCGCTCAACGCCCTCTATCCCCTGCTTTATCGCAAGATGATGGATTATGTTTTTAAGCACGATTACGCCATAGCATGGGGGTTAGTAGAGAGTCAAAAGATTGTGGAGATTATTGATATTCTTTGGATGTTGCCAAAATCAAAACTGGATTTGGATATAATATATACCAATGGTTGCTTACAAACAATCTATTATCTCAAGGGCTACATCAATGAGGTATCTTATACATGCGACATCTTTTTTGTCGATATTTTGGCAAGTGCAAAGCGTAGTGGAAATGGTAGCGGTGATCTCTTTTTTGAGTATCGATGCAAAAAGTGTCAGCACTCTTTTCCTATCTCTTTTAATCGATGCCCAAATTGTATGAGTATAAACAGTATGAAAATCGAGGCAAATATTGCAAAAAAACAATAACAAACAGGTGACTCTCTATTGTGACGGATCGTGTCTAGGCAATCCTGGGGCGGGTGGTTATGCTGGTATTTTGGATTACAAAGGCAACCAAAAACGCTACAGTGGAGGAAATCCCTACACTACCAATAACAAAATGGAGATACAAGCCGTCATTGAGGGACTCAAACTCCTCAAAGAGCCGTGCAAAGTCGAAGTAGTCACCGATAGCAACTACGTAGCTCAAAGTATCAATATATGGCTCAAAGGCTGGGTCAAAAATGATTTTAAAGGCAAAAAAAATGTAGAGCTTTGGAAAGAGTATCTACGCATAGTCTCTCCTCACACCATTCATGCTACTTGGGTCAAAGCCCACAACGGTCACCCCCAAAACGAGGAGTGCGATACCATGGCTAGAGAAGAAGCCACAAAGCAACACAACACTAGGAATAGAGATGAATAACTATCAGGCATTGGAAGCAAAGTTAAACTATTTTTTCAAAAACAAAGAGTTGTTTATAGAAGCTTTAACCCACAAAAGCTACAAAAAACCCTACAATAACGAACGATTGGAGTTTTTGGGTGATGCGGTGCTTGATTTGATCGTGGGGGAGTTTTTGTTTGCCAAATTTCCCGATTCCGATGAGGGGATTTTGTCCAAAATACGGGCATCACTTGTCAATGAGAGCGGCTTTACCCTCCTTGCCAAAGAGCTTGATATGGGGCAATACATCTACCTCTCAATAGCCGAAGAGAACAACGGTGGACGCACCAAACCCTCCTTGCTCTCCAACGCTTTTGAAGCGGTTATTGGGGCGATTTATCTCGAAGCGGGACTCGAAGTGGCACGTAATATATCCATAAAGCTACTCAACGAAGTACACCCCATCATTGACCTTGAATCGCTCTCCAAAGATTACAAAACAGCCCTTCAAGAACTCACCCAATCAACCCACGGCGTAACACCCGATTATCAACTTATTCGTGCCACAGGACCTGACCACAAAAAAGAGTTTGAAATTGCTATCTATTTGAATGGCAAAGTCATCTCTTCTGCCAAAGGCAATAGCAAAAAAGAGGCACAACAAAAAGCCGCCAAAAAAGCACTAGAGTGGTTAAGAGAGTAATGATGAATGAAAATCAATCAATAGAGCAATGAATAGGATATTGAAATGAATACTTTTGGCAAAAAATTAACAATGACAACCTTTGGGGAGTCACACGGCAAGGCTATTGGGTGTGTTCTTGATGGCGTTCCTGCGGGATTAGCGATTGATGAAGCGTTTATCCAAGGTGATTTGGATAGACGAAAACCAGGTAAATCCGCACTTGAAACGGCACGCAAAGAAGAAGATAGAGTAGAGATTTTATCGGGTATTTTTGAGGGATTAAGTACGGGGACTCCTATTGCTATGGTCATCTACAACAGCGACCAAAAAAGCAAAGATTATGATAGTATCAAAGATCTCTTTCGCCCTGCTCATGCCGATTTTACCTATTTTCACAAATACGGAGTGCGTGATTATCGAGGCGGTGGACGAAGTTCTGCTAGAGAGACCGCCGCACGAGTCGCCGCTGGAGCTATTGCCAAACTGATTTTAGCCAAAGCCAATATCGTCGTAGAGAGTGGTGTGAGTGCTATTGATGGTATTGAAGCTACCCACTACGATTTTGAGTACGCCAAAAGCTCTATTTTGTATGCGTTAGACAAAAACCAAGAAAAGGCTCAAGAAGAGGCGGTACTCAAAGCCAAAAATAGACACGATTCGGTAGGGGGCGTAGTGGTCACAAGGGCCAAAAATGTACCTATAGGATTGGGTGAGCCACTGTACTACAAACTTGATGCTCTTTTGGCTAGTGCGATGATGGGGATTAATGCAGCCAAAGCCGTAGAGATTGGCGATGGGGTAGCGGCAGCCTCGCTTAAGGGAAGTCAAAACAATGATGCTATTACACCCCATGGATTTGCTACCAATCACGCAGGGGGTATTTTGGGGGGTATTAGTAACGGCGATGATATTGTTGTCAAAACCTATTTTAAGCCAACACCCTCTATTTTTCAACCTCAACAAACCATTACCAAAGATAATAAAGAGACTCTTTGTGAGCTAAAAGGTCGCCATGACCCTTGCGTAGCCATTAGGGGCAGTGTGGTATGCGAAGCGATGATGGCACTGGTACTAGCCGATATGTTGTTGCTCAATTTAGGTAAAAAAATATCCCATATTGAGTCGATTTACGCATGAGGTTTTTTCAATTTAAATCAGACGATATTAAAAGCTCATTTTCACTAGAAGCCTATGCGTTGGGAGAAAGCTATTTTGAACAAAATCGTGTTATTGAATACGACTCATTGGCTATCTCTCGCAAAGAGATTAAAATATTGTCGGTTGTTGAAGATAATGATGATACTCCTTATGAGCAAGAGGTAAATATCTATATACAAGATAGCGGTATCGTGATAGAGGGGGGGTGTAGTTGCGATGCGGGACTCAATTGCGAACATATTGTAGCCGTTGTTTTGCAACACATTCACGACAAAAACAAACCCGAAGACACTAAAGTCGCCTCGTTGATTGAAATCAAAAACGACCCGACTCAAAAAGTGACCGATTGGCTCTCGTTGCTCTTGCAAACCCATCACAAAAACGAGCAAAACGAGCAAAACGATACCTTTTTGGCCTACAAGCTTATCAAAAACAACAATCCCAACAGCGACGATATTAAGTGTTTCAAAACCCGTGTCATCAAAAATGGCTCTTTGGGCAAAGGAACAAGCGTCGATATTCGCTCTTTGTCCTATAACGGTTTTGATTACAGCTTTTTAACGCCTGAAGATATGGATATTCTCAAAATCATGAACGCCCTAGCCCCCAGACATCAAGATACTTTTAAGTTCAAAGGACATTTGGGCAAAAAGCTTTTGGAATCCATCGTAGCAACCCGTCGATGCTATTTGGAAAATGAAGATACACCCTTAAGCTTTGCCAAAGAGACGCACCGTTTGCAATGGAGTTGGCATGAGATGAATGAGGAGCATATTGAACTTCTCTCCAATATCAAATCCAATGAGTTTTTAATCTACACCTCACCTACCTATTTGATCAAAAACAATCAACTCTACGCCCTATCAAGGGAGTACAATGCAAACTTTTTGCAAACGCTTCTCTCCTCTCCTCGTATTCCCAAATATTTTTTGGATGAAGTAGTAGCGACGATTGATGAGAAGTTGCCCCACCTTGATATCGAACCGCCTGAGTACTATGAGATTGAGACACTTGAAATTAAGCCCAAAGCCAAACTCCACATCGCTACTATTTTGTACAATGACAAGCTCGAACATACGCTTGAGCTTAGCTTCATCTATGGAGACAATGCCGTTGCCTATATGCCCCTCAATGCTAGTAAAAAGATACTCAAAAGGGGCTATGCACTCAATATCATCCGAGATTTTGAACGAGAAGAGAGCTTTATCCAAGAGATTCTTAGGATGGGATTTGCAGCGGCCAACATTGATGAAACACTCCTTTTTATGCTCAAAGAGGACTCTATTATTTGGCTTGATAAGTGGCGAATCTTTTTGGAATTTGAGGTGGAGCGTTTGCAAAAAGAGGGATGGGCGGTAAGTTTTGATGGAGAGTTTAATCTCACGTTTGCCCAAGCCGATAGCGTCTTTGCCTATGTCAATGAACAAAAAAACAAGGGGTGGTTTGACCTTTCGTTTGATATAGAGATAGAGGGTCAAAAGATACCCATGGTGCCAATCATCGTCAAACTTTTAAATACTCTTGAACATTTGAATGATTTGCCTGAGTTTTTAAATATTCAACTACGCCCCAATCACTTTGCAAAACTCAGCACCCAAGAGATACTCCCTATCCTCAAAACCATCAACAACCTGCTCGATAGCATCAAAGAAGAGGATCAGCGCACCATTAGCCTCAATAGTTCCAAAGCCCATCTTATTGATAATTTTGATACCGCCGCAGTAGAGTGGGTAGGCAAACGGGATATTTTGGAACTCTCTCAAAAACTTAAAGCCTTTGATGGAATTTCAGAAGTCAATCTCCCTCAAAATCTCAACGCCACGCTAAGAGACTATCAGCACCGAGGAATCAATTGGCTCAATTTTCTCTATGAGTATCAATTTAGCGGTATTCTTGCCGATGACATGGGGCTAGGAAAGACGCTTCAAGTTTTGGCACACCTCCAACGCCTCAAAGAAGAGGGAAAGCTTACCAAACCCTCTTTGATTGTTATGCCTACCTCACTTGTTGGCAATTGGCGAAGTGAAGCGACTAAATTTACCCCACAACTTACCCTTTTGGATCTCTACGGTTCCAATCGTTTTGAGCTTTTGGGCGAGATTAACCGCTACGATATTGTTCTCACTACCTATCAACTAGCCGCCAAAGATGAAGAGGTCTTTGGCGGTGTGGAGTTTTTGTACATTATCCTCGATGAAGCCCAAAAGATTAAAAACCCTCGTACTAAAATGGCAAAATCAATTAAAGCTTTTAATAGCCAATACCGCCTTGCTCTAAGCGGTACACCTATCGAAAACCATCTAGGGGAGCTTTGGTCTATCTTTAGCTTTTTGATGCCAGGGTTTTTAAACACTTTGACGCTCTTCAAACGCTTCTATCAAACCCCTATCGAAAAAGAGGGCAACAGTGCCAGGCAACAGCTACTCAATAGCAAAATCAAACCCTTCATGCTACGACGTACCAAAGATAGCGTTATCGATGAGCTTCCCGATAAAACCGAGATTATCAAATACGTTGAATTTGGGATTGAGCAACAAAAACTCTACGAATCGATTCGCCTCACCATGGAGAAACAAGTGCGTGATTTGATTGTCAAGCAAGGGATTGAGAAGAGCCATATTACTATCCTTGATGCCTTGCTAAAGCTTCGTCAAGTCTGTTGCGACCCCTCGTTGCTCAAACTTAAAATGGAAATAGAGCAGACACAATCAGCCAAACTTGAACTCTTTTTGGAGCTTGTGGAGGAGCTTTTGGAAGAGGGACGCAAAATATTGGTCTTTTCGCAATTTACATCGATGCTCAATATCATCGAAAAAGAGCTTCAAAATCGCTCCATCTCCTACTCCAAACTCGTAGGCTCTACCAAAGATAGAGAAAAAGTCATCAATACCTTTCGAGCGGGCAAAAGCGATATTTTCTTGATTTCGCTCAAAGCAGGAGGAGTAGGACTTAACCTTGTCGAAGCCGATACCGTCATTCACTACGACCCATGGTGGAATCCCGCAGCCGAAAATCAAGCCACCGATAGAGCCTATCGAATAGGACAAACCAAAGCGGTTTTTGTCTATAAACTCATCGTCCAAAACTCCATCGAAGAGAAGATTTTGCAACTCCAAGAGAACAAAAAACAGCTTCAAGACAATCTCTACGGCGAAGGAAGCGACGAGAAGATTACGGCTAATGATCTTTTTGAACTATTGACTCATTAAAGGCTATGCGATGAACTACCACGACTACACAAAAGAGGAGCTTTTAAAGCTTGTCAAAGAACTCGCACAAGAACTCGAAGATAAAAAGTACGGTTTGGTGTGGGACAAAGAGCGAGAACCCGAACAAGTGGTGGTTGATTGTCAAGATAACTTGCCTATACTCAAAGAAGTCAAAGAAAAACATATCAAAACCGATGATAGCGATGATAATATTTTGATAGAGGGAGATAATTATCATGCTCTTTCTGTTCTAAACTACACTCATGAAAATAAAATAGATGTGATTTATATCGACCCACC
>DYTG01000006.1:16091-28778 GCA_020726085.1 Sulfurovum sp. | reverse complement strand
GGATTATAACCTTTTTGGGCTTTTGGTGCATTGAAATGTACCCCTTCTCATTTTACCTCTCTCGAGGTGGAATGAAAAAGAAAGAAAGATATTCTACTCAAACCGCTCTTTTAAAATATCCTTAGCTTGTATCATATCTTTGTCGCCTCTTCCTGAGAGGTTGATGAGAATGGTTTGACCTTGGATGTTTTTGAGTTTTTTGAGATAGGCAACGGCGTGAGAACTCTCAAAGGCTGGGATAATCCCCTCTTTTTGCGATAGCCACACAAACGCCTCCATCGCCTCATCGTCGGTAATATGGTCATAGGTTACTACTCCGCTATCTTTCAAAAAGGCGTGCTCGGGTCCAATACCTGGATAATCAAGCCCTGCCGAAATAGAATGTGCCTCCTCTATCTGCCCATCTTCATCTTGCAACAAATAGCTCAATTGTCCGTGGAGTACCCCAGGGCTTCCTTTTGCCAAAGAGCAACCGTGTTTGCTATCAAGCCCTAACCCCCCTGCTTCTATACCGATACACTCGACATCTTTTTCGTTTAAGAAGTGATTAAAGATACCCATAGCGTTGCTACCGCCTCCGATACAAGCAATGACTTTATCGGGAAGTTTGCCGTGGGTTTGCATCATTTGAGCCTTTGCTTCCCATCCAATGACCGATTGAATATCACGAACCATCATCGGATAGGGGTGAGGGCCGGCAACCGTACCAATGACATAAAAAGTATCACGAGCGTGGGTTACCCAGTGGCGTATGGCATCGTTCATAGCATCTTTGAGCGTTTTGCTTCCGCTTTGGACAGCGTGGACTTTGCTACCTAGTAGCTTCATTCTAAAGACATTAAGCTCTTGACGCTTGACATCTTTGGCTCCCATGAAGACTTCGCATTCGAGTCCAAAGAGTGCTGCTACCGTAGCCGTAGCTACTCCGTGTTGTCCCGCACCCGTCTCGGCAATAATCTTTTTTTTGCCCAGTTTCTTGGCGAGTAGGGCTTGAGCGATGGTGTGGTTGATTTTGTGAGCCCCTGTGTGGTTGAGGTCTTCACGCTTAAGATAAACGTTAGCACCTATCTCGTCGGAGATATTTTTGGCATGGTAGAGCGAGGAGGGGCGACCTACATAATTTTTGTAGTAGTAGTGTACCTCTTCCCAAAATTCCTTATCGAAGCGTATCTTTTCGTAGTCACTTTTGAGTGCTTCAAGTACAGGCATAAGCGTTTCGGGCACATAGCGTCCGCCGTAGATACCAAAGTGACCTAAGTTATCGGGGTCAAAATCGCTAGGGGAGGGGATATAGATATCGTTGGGTGTATAATCAATATTCATAATGACTTCTTTGTAATTAAGGTAATGTGTTGGATTATATCCAATGAGTATTTAAAGCAAAATTATTCCTCTTTAGCATCGCTAAGCGTGAGGGCAAAGAGAACATTGACGTTGTGTTTTTTGAGCGTCAAATAGGCTTCGTGGAGAGTTGCTCCCGTCGTAATGGTATCGTCTATCAAAATAGCATCCATTCCTCCTTTGCCACGATAGAGGAAGTTTCGGGGATTGCTTAAGCGATAATCGAGCGATTTTCCTGCGTAATTGACTTTGGTTTGGGCGATAAGTTGGCGGTGGAGTGGGATAGAGAGTGGAGTTTTCATGGAGTGTGATAAGATGGCGACATTGGAGTAGCCTTGACGTATCTCTTCATCAACGCCAATAATAGCGATAGGCTCATCAAGCCCTTGGATAAAGTTTTGAATAAAAGGTTTGGTGGTAAGCTGGGCAAAAGCACGGTAGGTGGGGTATCCAATAAGTGAGTATTTGCTTTTGATGTATTGGGCGATGTGTTGGTATTTGTAGAAGCTATAGACTTCGAGTGAGCCAATTTTACGCATAGTGATGGTGGGTTGAAAAAGGGTTTTGGCACAATGAGGACAGATAAATCTCCACGACCATTCATAGCAACTAATACACCGCACTTCAACCCATCCTTAAGTCAAATCCAATCCGCCCGAACCAAAAAGAAAGGTACTTAGAAGGTAAAAAAGCAGCGTAGCCAGTGGGGAGAGGTGGATTGGTAAAAAGTATTTACCTGTGAAGATATACCATAAAAGGCTTAACCATGAGGCTATCGCGAGTGCCATATGCACCAAAAAAACAATGACCATAGGACGCACCATCATGCCCAATACTCCAAATCCTCCAACCATTGCAAAAAGTACCAAAGCCACAAGTGCTTTGCGAATATCACGCTCTTTTTGATAGACAAAAAAGATAAACGCCAAAGTGGCAAAAATCAATACAATCAAAAGGGCTTTCATGACTGGGGGAGTTTGCTCTGAAAGTCGTCGTGATTTTGAGGTGCTAGGGCAGGGGTTTGCCACAATCTCTTTTGAATGCTTAGTACCGCATCAAGTTTGGTAGTAATCACAGCATCGCCCAAAAGATGCCCCTTTTTGAGCCTACTTAGATCCATCGTTTGCCCCCCCCTAGCTATCAATATAACTAATCATAGCAAAAAAGCGATTATAAAGTCGCTACCTAAATTCTTTTACTTCTCGCTCCACCCTTCTCGTTCCACCTTTCCTGAGGTGGAATGTATGCAGGAACTTTCCTTTTTACCCAATATTAGTAAAGACAAACTGCACATCTTCATCGTCTTCAAGCTTGTCGATAAGTGTCTCTATCTCTTCCATTTGTGCGTCGCTTAGCTCTATTGGAGAGGTGGGGATGCGTTGGAGTTGGGCTTTTTTGAGTTGGAGCGTGCCGTTTTCTTCAATGGCTTTTGAAAGCGCACCAAAGCTCTCAAACGCAGCGTAGAGTGTCATCTCCTCATCGCCCACATCAAGCTCTTCAAGCCCTGCATCGATGAGTTCGAGTTCGAGTTCTTCGAGGTCTATGACATCGTTTTTGGCGAGTACAAAGACGGCTTTGCGTGTAAACATAAAATCAAGTGAGCCGTTTTTGAGCGGTTCGGCTCCTCCTCTTTTGAGAATGGCTTTGACATTGGCTACGGTTCGTGTTTGGTTGTCGGTAGCACACTCAATAATGAGCTGTATCCCATGGAGTGCTTTTGCTTCATAGGATACCTCCATAATCTCACTGGCATCTTTGCCATTGGCTCGTTTGATAGCCGCTTCGATGTTGTCTTTGGGCATATTTTGCGCTTTGGCACTGAGGATTGCCGTACGCAATTTGGGGTTCATATCTGGGTCGCCTCCCCCCTCTTTGGCTGCCATGGTGATAATTTTTGCCAATTTTGGAAATATCCGTGACATATTTCCCCATCGCTTCTCTTTGGCTGCACGACGGTATTCAAACGCTCTTCCCATTTGATTTCCTTAAAGTGTAAAGTAGTTTAATGGGTGTAATTATAGCACAAGCTTTTTAACTCTTCTTGTCAAATTTGGAGAGATACCCCTTTTTTCAAAATCAACCCGAATTTATCAAAAAAAGATTACAAATTCTACTATTTTTACAGCCCTAGACCCTATGTAAACGCTAGACCTCATCAATACGATTACCGCCAAAATAGACGACCCAATAGCGTAGCGCCACACCACATCAACCGCTACCACCAACAACCCATAAGAGGAAACCACCCCAATCGCACCCACCGCCCCAAACCTTTTAGTGACCCAGAAGATACCAACAATCGACGACGAAGGGATTAGATTTTTGGTAATTGGTGAGTAAAAAGCCCACCCTACTGGATGTAATGTAGAGGAGAGTAGATGCCATACGATAAGGATGAATGGGAATTGTTAGAAAATATTGAAAGCGGAGCAGTAGAATCGATGAGCTTTGACAACGAGAGCATCGAACAACACGCCGCCAAAACGCTAGAGTATCTATCGCAAAAAAAACAAATCAGTATCAATATGAAACAATCGGATTTGGATTTTTTGAAACAAAGAGCCAATGATATTGGCATGTCCTGTCAAAATATCATTCAAGCATTGGTTCACAACTACACAATAGGAAAAATCGAACTCAAAATATAAGCCATTATGCTACAATACCGCAAAATTTTACACTAGTGGCAACTTATGAGAATCAAATCAATTTTTACCAATAGCTTTGGGATACTCACTTCTCGCATTTTGGGCTTTGTGCGTGATATTTTAATGGCATCGGCTTTGGGGGCGAGTATCTTTAGCGATATATTTTTTATTGCTTTTAAATTTCCCAATCTTTTTCGTCGTATTTTAGCCGAGGGGGCATTTGTGCAGAGCTTTTTGCCCTCTTTTGTCGCCTCACGCAACAAAAGCGTCTTTGCTACGGCTATTATGCTGCGGTTTTTGCTCTTTATTGTTTTGGGTTCTTTGGTTGTCAATCTCTTCGCCCCCACGGCTACCAAAATATTGGCAATAGGCTTTGATGAAGCTACGGTTGCTTTGGCAGCGCCTTTGGTGGCGATAAACTTTTGGTATTTGGATTTCATCTTTTTGGTCACCTTTTTGGCGACATTGCTGCAGTACAAAGAACATTTTGCTACGACGGCTTTTTCGACGGCATTGCTTAATATCGCCATGATTGGTGCTTTGATACTCTACGCCAAAGAGGATTCCTACACCATCGTCTATGCTTTGAGCTTTGGTGTGCTTATGGGGGGATTGTTGCAGCTTGTTTCACATATCATTGCAATCAAGCGGTTTAATCTCCATCGACTCTTTGTAGGAGGGTGGAAATATCGTAGCAAAAAGGATATATCCAAAGAGCAAAGCCAATTCAAATCCCAATTTCTTCCTGCGATTTGGGGAAGCTCGACGGCACAAATCGCTGCTTTTATCGATACATGGTTGGCGTCGTTTTTGGTGACGGGTTCGATTAGTTACCTCTATTACGCCAATCGTATCTTTCAATTGCCCCTAGCCCTCTTTGCTATTGCTACGGCTACGGCCCTCTTTCCTGCTATCTCCAAAGCCTTGAAACACAACAAAGAAGAAACCGCCTACGCCCATCTCTCCAAAGCCTTTTGGCTACTCGCCTTTACCCTTGGGTTTGCCATGATAGGGGGTGTGGTGCTATCGGAGTCGATTGTTGGACTGCTCTTTGAACGGGGTGAGTTTGGTGCTAACGATACCCATGATACCGCTTGGGTGTTGGTGATGTATATGGTGGGATTGTTGCCCTTTGGACTGGCCAAACTCTTTTCACTTTTTCTTTTCGCTTCGTACCGTCAAGGCGTAGCAGCCAAAATAGCATCGGTTTCGCTTGGTATCAATATCCTCCTCTCGCTTCTTTTGATGGAGAGCATGGGAGCGGCTGGATTGGCACTAGCTTCAAGTATCGGCGGATGGGTGCAGTTTGTCATGACGCTTCAAGCCGTAGGATGGCACCACCTTAGAGATATTTTACACTCCCAATACTCGCTCTATTTTGTACTATCCATGCCACTTTTTACACTGGCTATGATGGCTATAGGTTATCTTGCGGAATGAACCATTAACTCTCCCTATAGTGTGTCCCGAGTGATTTTTTGCGTGCTAGAGCGGCATTGACGATAGCTGTGGCAGTATTGAGACGAAGTTCCAAAAGTCGTCCAATGTCACGGCTTTTGAGGTCGTAGATAAAGTTTTTGGCTTTGAGCAGTCCTGTTTTGGTACGGATAATGCCCACATCTTCCCACATTACTTTGCGCAACTGATGTTTGAAGCACTTGTCGTTGTCTTTGTGCAAGATATTGGAGTAGTCTTTGTCAAATTTGGGGATTTTTATCTCTTGCGACTCTTTGGAGAGGATAGTTTGAGCGACTTCTTTGCCAAATACAGCACCCTCCAAAAGCGAATTGGAAGCTAGACGGTTAGCTCCATGAACCCCCGTATGAGCCGCTTCGCCCACGACATAGAGTGACTCTACGCCATCGATTGAGCCATCAAGATTGCAATGAATACCCCCGACAGAGTAGTGAAAAGCAGGAGAGATAGGGACTCTATCTTTGGGGAAATTGTAGCCAATGGCTTTGAAGGTGTGGGTGATATTGGGAAAGCGTTGATGGAAAAATTTGGCATCAAACATACTAAAATCCAAATAAACCTCCTCTTTATGCTCTTTTTTGTAATTAAAAATCGCCCGTGAGACAATATCACGACTCGCTAACTCCCCACGCTCATCGTAATCAAACAAAATACGCCGCCCCTCTTTATTGACGATATGTGCCCCTTCGCCTCTTAGTGCTTCGGTAAGTAGAAGTTTACGAGCAAAGTTGCTTCTGATAAAGACAGTAGGATGAAACTGCATCATCTCCATATCGGTCAAAACAATACCCTTTTCGTAACAAATACCGTGAATATCGGAGCTTACGGTGCGTGAGTTGGTATTGTACTCATAGAGTGAACCAATCCCGCCTGAGGCAATGATGATGTGTTGGGCGTAAATCGTAACGAGCTGGTAGTTTACCGAAGCCTTGACTCCGTAGCATTTGCCCTCACGAATAAGCAAATCGTAAACAAGCGTGTTGCGTTGGAGTTTGTGAGGATTTTTTTCCATCAAAAAGCGGTGCATATAGCGTCCCGTAGCATCTCCTCCTGCGTGGATGATACGACTAGCACTATGTGCCGCCTCTTGGGTATAGAGCAAATTACCTTGGCTATCGCTATCAAATCTCATGCCCCGATGGATAATATCTTGAACGATACCTATAGAGTTTTGACTCATCAAATGTACCGCCTCTTCGTCGTTGTGATAAGCCCCTGCGTGGAGCGTATCTTGGGTGTGAAGCTCAATATCCTCTTCATTTAGAGCCGTCACTATTCCCCCTTGGGCGTAAAACGTATTGCACTCCCATGGAATATCTTTGCACACGACTAATACATTTTTGGTAGTAGGAATATTGAGTGCGGTGTAGAGTCCCGCAATACCCGCTCCAATAATCAATACATCATAGTTTTGCATCTTGTGACCTTTGGGAGTTACTTTTTTCTACATAAATGGGAGCGGTTTTGTAGCCGCAACTGCTTAGGGTGATTGCCATGAGAAGAGCTATTAGGGCAATTTTTCTCAAATTTTGTAACATGGTTCTCTCTTTGTGTAACTTTATGGCTATTATAATGGATAATCATTAAAAAGTATCTAATAGCCTTTCAAGTTGGGTTGCAAAATGGGGTTGTGGCTTTTTCTCGTTCCATCTCTCCCGAGGCGAAAGGAGAAAAGATTACTAGAGTGAAGCAAATACGCTATCACTAAAGTACTCCAGTGTCTTTTGGTGGCGGTAAATAAACATATTTTTCATATCGTAGCGTACAAACCACGCTATAGGATTGGAAAGCGGTGCTAAAGGTAGCTCAAAAGTGACTCTATCAATCAACTTTGTGCGACTATCTTCAATCGAAATAAAGTGGTGTTCATGCACAAAACTCTTGAAAGGCGAACGCAACGAGCGGTCGATAATGAGTTGGGGTGTCACCTTTTCAAATACAAACCCCCACACAAAAGCTATCAAACCTTTTTTGATTTTTAACACCCCTTGAACGCCCTCTTGGATGGGTTTGTCGAGCTTGATAACCTCGACTTTGATATTGGGCGGTGTAATGAGCGGTAGATTATAGGGATTGGCATGAAAGGCATACAACCCCTCAAGGGTGCAATCGATAATCGTTTCAAGCTCTAATGCATGGGGCATTTAGCGTACCTTTACCATTTTGTTGCGCATATAGGCTATTTGCTTTTGGAGCGGAAGGTGTTTGGGGCAGTGGTCTTGACACCCCATAAATGACATACATCCAAAGATGCCATCATCATCTCCAATCAACTCATAAAACTCCTCATCGCTTCGACTATCGTGAGGGTCAAGCGAAAATCGTGCCACACGGTTGAGTCCTACTGCACCTACAAAATTGGGACGCATCACTTTGGTAGCGCAACTAGCCAAACAGATACCGCACTCAATGCAACGATCGAGTTCAAATATCTCATCGCTAAGTTCGGGGTCGATGGGTTTTTCGATGGTGGAAATATCTTGGGGGCTGTTATTGACTATCCATCCCTCTACCCGTTTGGTCATTGCATTCATAAAGGTTCCCGTATCAACTGAAAGATCTTTAATGTGTTGAAAAGTAGGCAGAGGCAAAAGGGTAATCTTACCCTCGCTAAACTCACTCGTAAGCGTCCTACAAGCCAAACGGGGTTTGCCATTGACGACCATAGCACAACTGCCGCAAATACCCGCACGGCAGACAAAATCAAAACTTACATCGTGATCCATAGAGGTATAAATTTGTGTCAAGGCGATATAGAGTGTCATCCCTGGGCGTTCGATAATGGGGTAATCTTGAAAATGCGGGATGGAGTCTTCATCGTTGGGGTTGTGGCGAAAGATAGTTAGTACAATCTCTCTTCCTCCATCTTCATAAACTCTATGCATACTCTGCTCCTATACGTTGATTTTTCTTTTTGTAATCAAGGGGCAACTCAAAAGGCATCAATTGCTCTTGCAGTTCAAATCTATCCATGTCGGGATGGGTTGCTTTGAACGCCTCTATCTCTTGGGTTCTCTCCATGCTTTGGGGATGTTCGATAATCGAATCTTTACGACCGTATCCCCTAAAGGCAGGGGGTAGCTCCATCTTGGCAATATCAAGCTCTTCGTAACTAATCGTTGGTGTAGTAGCCTCTGGGGCTTCCCAGCGAGTAATGGTACGTTTGAGCCAATTGAGATCATCACGTTTGATATAATCCTCTCGATAATGCGCTCCACGACTCTCTCTTCGCTCCAATGCTCCTTTAGCAACACACAAAGCGATTTTGAGCATCTTGGGGACACGGTAGGCTTCGTTGAGTTCGGGATTGTTGCCACGGATTTTGGATTTGACATTGATCTGCTTGGTCATGATGAGTAGCTCCTCAAGACGCTTCACGGCTCTTTGGAGTCCCTCTTCGTTTCTAAATATCCCCACCTCCTCTTGCATGATGCTACGCATCTCATCTTTGATATCAAAGATATTCTCTTTGCCGTTGTAGGCTAGTATCTCATTGAGATAATCGGATTGTTTTTGCATAAATTTTGATATGACACTGGTATTGGCGTTGAGGTTTCTCTCTTTGCAATAGGTAGCAAAATGCTCACCCACTATCATGCCCGATACCACCGCTTCGCTCACCGAGTTGCCCCCTAGGCGGTTAAATCCATGCAAATCCCAACACGCCGCTTCTCCTGCCGCAAAGAGTCCATCAAGCGTGGTACTCTCTCCTGTAGGCTTGGTACGAACTCCTCCCATGGAGTAGTGTTGCATGGGCAATACAGGCATCCACCCCTTTGACCCCTCATCGGCGGGATCGATACCGTTGAAAGTTTTGGCAATATCTTGCACGTCACGCAGGTTTTTTTCGATATGTTTGCGTCCCAAAATCGAAATATCAAGCCATAGATGCTCACCGTAAGGAGAGGGTACGCCCTTACCTGCACGAATATGTTGTATCATACGACGGCTGACGACATCACGTGAGGCGAGTTCTTTTTTTTCGGGTTCGTAATCGGGCATGAAGCGATAGCCATCTTTGTCTCTTAATACTCCACCATCGCCCCTACATCCCTCTGTGAGCAAAATAGCCGAGGGAACAATAGGGGTAGGATGAAACTGCACCGCTTCCATATTGCCCAGTGTTGCAATGCCTGTTTCAAGGGCAATAGCCGTCCCAATACCTTTGCAAATAATGGCGTTTGTGGATTGTTTGTAGATACGTCCGTATCCGCCTGTGGCTATCATCGTCCCTTTGGCAACGTAAGCGATAAGCTCTCCATTAACCAAATCCCGTGCAATCACCCCAATAGCCTTTTTTTCGTCGTGGATAATCGATATCGCCTCTTTGCGGTCGTGGATAATGACATTGCGTCTAAGTGCCTCATTGGCTACGGCATAGAGCATGGTGTGACCCGTAGCATCGGAGGTGTAGCAGGTTCGCCACTTTTTGGTGCCTCCAAAGTCACGGGCATTGATAAGTCCATGGGCATCTTGGCTCTCTTGAATAATCTCTTTTTGCCCATTCATAATGACGGTACGTTCCCCTGCACTGATACGACTCCATGGCACTCCCCAATTGGCAAGTTCTCGTATCGCTTTGGGTGCAGTTGCTACAAACATACGAGCCACCTCTTGATCACACCCCCAATCGCTTCCTTTGACGGTATCGGCAAAGTGGACATCTTCATTGTCTCCCTCTCCCATGACGCTATTAGCAAGAGCGGCTTGCATACCCCCTTGAGCGGCAACCGAATGAGAGCGTTTGACGGGAACCATGCTTATAACAATCGTATCCAATCCTTTCTCTTTGGTCGCAATAGCACTGCGTAATCCCGCCAATCCTCCACCCACAATAAGGGCATCGCTGTATATAATTTTCATTTTTTAATCTCCTTTTCAAGAAGCAAAGCTCCTTACAAATTCCTCTCACTGAAGCTTCGCCCTTGGCGAGAGAAACCTTCATGATTTTTAGTGTTGTTTGTGAAACATGAGGGTTTCATTTGTTAGCCTCCACCGTGTAACGTTTGCCGTACTCTCCACGATGTTCGTATCCAATCTTCATATAAACACCCAATGAAACAAGCCCTATTCCTAGATAAAAAATCGTTGCAGCTTTAATCATCCATTTGGATTTTTCACGCTCAAACCATCCCCATTTGATAATAAGGCGGTAGAGTCCCACACTCGCATGAAGTACTACTGAAACGAGCAGCAAAAGATACATAGGCCACATCGTATCGGAATAGATTCTATCGGCTGAGGCAAAAGGACCAATCTTATCGGGTTGGGTCATCATGGTGTAGAGATGGATCGAGCCCAAAAAAAACATCATAAAACCCGTCGTAATTTGAATAAACCACAAGGAAGTATCTTCGTGTTGTATCATTTTGGCATGGAGGCGATAAGCACTGTACTCTCGATAGGATGAGGGAAATTTACGCATGGCTAGAAGCGCATGAAGAATAAAGACAACAAAGACTCCAAAAGCCAAAAAGGCGATAAACAAAGGCTCACCCCCTTTAAATACAAAATCAAGCTCAAAAGCTTTGGTAAGGGCATACATCGCATCTTTGCCCAATAAAATAGAGGATTCAAAGAGGAGATGAAACATAATAAAAAGCACCAATACCGCACCTGTGGCACTTTGTAAAAAATCAAGACGAGCGGGTATTTTGCTCTTTTTTTTGCGGTTGTCTTTTTGGGTAAGCAGTTCAATGAGATGGTTTTTTTGCAAGGTGATTCCTAGTAGTAGTCTAAAAACGGCACAATTTTAGCATAAATACTCTAAAGCGATAGGGTTTGGTTATAAAAATGATTAAGATAGCCTAAGTTCAAACTCATCTTAACCCCTTTGATAGTATAATTTTTCAAATTTTTTTTATCAAGGGTATAGATAAAATGTTAGCAAAACGTATGCACACACTCTCTCCATCATTAACATTGGAGATTTCAGATTTGGCTAGAAAACTCAAAGAAGAGGGTAAAAACATTATCAGTTTCTCCGCAGGTGAACCCGATTTTGATACACCCCAACGCATCAAAGATGAAGCAAAATTGGCACTTGATAGGGGAATGACTAAATACACCGCAGTAGGCGGTATTCCCAAACTATTGGAGGCTATTAGTGAAAAACTAGAGCGTGAAAACGGTATTGTTTACGCTCCGAATGATATTATCGTGAGCAACGGTGCGAAACACTCCTTGTTTAATCTTTTTCAAGTATTGATTGATGAGGGCGATGAGGTGATTATCCCGGCTCCCTACTGGGTAACCTATCCCGAACTCGTTACCTTTTGCGGGGGCACGCCTGTCTTTATCGAAACCAACGACATTGCCAAGTTTAAAATCACCCCCGAACAACTCTACTCAGCCATTACGCCCAAAACCAAAATGCTTATCTTAACCTCTCCTTCTAATCCTACAGGAAGTGTTTATTCCAAAGAGGAGCTTGAAGAATTAGCGCGTGTCCTTAGAGATACCAATATCTTTGTAGCCTCCGATGAGATGTACGAAAAGCTTATTTATGAGACCAAATTTACCTCTACAGCAAGCATTAGCCGTGATATGTATCTTCGCACCGTTACTATCAATGGACTTAGTAAATCCGTTGCGATGACGGGATGGCGTTTTGGATACCTAGCCTCTCCCAATCAAGAGCTAATATCCGCCATACGAGATTTGCAAGGTCAAAGCACCTCCAATATCAACTCCATCACCCAATACGCCGCTATTCCCGCACTCAACGGTGAAGTTGATAGAGAGATTGAGAGTATGCGACGAGCCTTTGAGGCAAGAGCCGTTGAAGCAGTGGAACTCTTCAATCAAATCCCTGGAGTAAGCGTTATCGCCCCTCAAGGAGCTTTTTATCTCTTTGTTAATATCAAAGACATTACCAACGATTCAATGCGTTTTGCCAAAGATTTGCTTGAAAAAGTGGGCGTAGCCGTCGTACCTGGGATTGGTTTTGGGGCGGAGGGATATTTTAGATTCTCTTTTGCGAGTGATATTTCGCTTATTCGTGACGGTATTCGACGCATTGAGAAGTTTATCCGCTACAGTGGCGATACCTTTCCTCTCGATGAGGGCAGTCCTATGGTATCGTTTTAAATTGCTTACAAACTAACAACCTTGAAAGCGTAGCCTCGGCTTTGGCTAAAGTTTGAAACATTCAATAGTCTCCAAATGTTCGGCTAAAGCCGAACCTAATAAAAAGTTTTTTTAAAATCACTGTAATTTAAAT
>DYTG01000006.1:0-15991 GCA_020726085.1 Sulfurovum sp. | reverse complement strand
ATGAATTTTTATATACTTATTTTGGTGGAGTATTTTAAAAGCCCTCCAAACTCTATTTTTTGTAAGGTTGCTGTTATGTTAAAAAATATGTTTATGAGTCTCGTGGTGTTATCGGCTAGTAGTTATGGAGGGAATATATCTCTATCATCAACCACTATAGATGATTGGAAGAGTGGTTATTGTCAATCCGTCAATGTCACCAATCTTTCGGCCAAAACCATTCAATGGGAAGTAAATTTAAGTATCGAAGGTAGCGTTTTCACGGTATGGGATGCTGTCCATGTGCAAAACGCTCAAAACGTTCTCTATCAAGGCAAAAATGATAATATGCTTTTGAAAGCGGGTGCATCGACCTCTTTTGGGTATTGTGTCCAAAGACCTATCTCTAATGATTCGTCGCTTTTGAATATAACCCAAACGATTGGTTCCGATTGGGGCAGTGGTTTGTGTCAAGATGTTGCGCTCTACAACGGTTCGGATAAGCGGATAAAGTGGAGTATTGATTTGGTTGCCCAAGGAGAAGTTTTAGATTTGTGGAGTGTAAACTATATGCAAGATAGCAACTATATGCTCCACTTAAGCGGTTTGGACTACAATGAGATTGTCGAACCTAGCCAATCCATTACTTTTGGATACTGCTCCAAACGAAGCCCTAAAGAAGAAGAGGTAAGCAATGTCCAAAGTCTCCTGCTTGATAGCGATGCACTAACCTTTGAAGCGATTAAAAACCACAATACGCAAGAAAATGCTATCACCAAAAACCTCTCTTTGGTTACCAAAGGCGAACACGGGACAACCATTGTTTGGAGTTCAAGCAATCCTAACTATATTGATACCAACGGCACAGTTTACCAACCTACCGCCCTTGAGGGCGATCAAGCCGTAACGCTTAGTGCTACTATCACCAAAGGGCAAGAGGTTCAAACAAAAACATTGGATTTGATTGTCAAAGTTGATAGACTTTTTGATGGGTTCAACATTGGCTTTGGTGGTTCATATAGCTTTAAATTCCTTTCGGCTTATGGAGGTGAGAATATTTGGTTAAGTTCGATTGATTTGATGATGGATGATGAACTTGTCAATAATAGTTATTATCAAAAGATTCGCAACTTTGATCCTTTGCAATTTAGCTATATTCAAAGCAAACTCAAAAACTCAAAATTTGTTGTCTATTGGGTTACTAAAGGGTGGCAAACTAGTTGGTTTGATAGAAACAAAATACAAGAAGCGATGGATGCAGGGTATGTACCGATTTTTAGCTATTGGTATTTTGGCGATGGGCTAATTGAGGGTATGCCCAGTGCTATTGAGGCTCAAGAGTATCTTCAAGATGCAAATCGTTTGGCACTCTTTTTGAGTGAGCTTAGAGGCAAGACACTTATCGTAATGGAGCCTGAATTCAATAAAAACAGTGTCACGTTTAGCACCGCAACCCAAGAGGAGTTTGCTTTGCTTTTGGCTAATGCTATCGATACTATCAAAGCCAAAAATACCCAAGCACTCTTTTCGCTTGCTATGATAGACAAGGGAAGCCGAAAATCCTATGAGAAGCGTGAGAGTTGCGGATACGCTCATTGTGGATTGGGTGACAAAAATGAGTGGGAGCGTCCTTCAATCGTCTATGACTTGCTTCTTAGCCGACTTGATTTTATCTCCTTTGGACAAAATATCGCACAATTTAGTCATGACCCCAACGATAAAAACGGTATCATTGTTTACAATGAAGAGGATTTGAGCATTGATACTTTTGGGGAGCGTGTAATTAACTTTACTCAATTTTTACACAATCGATACGGCAAACCTGTATTGTTGCCTTTTGTGAGCGTAGCAACGGCTTCATGGAGTGATACCAATAGCGATGGCGTGATTGATGCCAATGAGATAGACAAGAAGGGATGGGAAGGGGTGGCTTTGGCGGTTTTTGCACAGCTTACACAAGCCAAAGAGAGACTTCATAAAAGCGGACTCTTTGGGATGGCACCTATGGCACTTTTTGATGACCCAACCCACGACATCGATGGATATCAGTTTTTTTTAAACAATGAGTATCATTTGGGAGTGATTGGAAGCAGTGCTATAAATGAGATAGACAACGGCGTTGATGGTCAATTGATGTTTAAAAATACTATTTTTGAAGAGATTTTTGGTCAATCCCTCTAAATCATCTTTGAGGTGTCAAGAGTACCCTCTTGATCACTTCACTACAGATACGCAAACCAAAACTGCCCGTTACACCCACAAAGCTTCCTTTAGATGGGCATCTATCCTCTTCGCTTGAAAATACTACGATGAAGTTGCGGTTGAATTTATCTTTTTTGAGTTGGTTTCGGATTTTTCTTGCTAAGGCATCGCCGTGGGTTTTCCAGATAGAGGCTACTTCGATTTTGGAAGCATCGTAGCGTTTGGCACTACCCACCGACATAATGAGTTTTTTGTAGCACTTTTTGGCAATGGCTATTTTGACGGGCGTAGTATCGGCACAATCAAGTACCCAATCATAGGGCTCAAAATCAAAACCCTCCACCCACTCCAAATCCATCTTTTGGTTGATAGCTTTGATACCTTGATAGAGTGTTGCAAGATGCGAGGTTTTGAGTTCTCCCAACGCCTCTGAGCCAATTTGGCGATTTTGGTTGCTCTCATCAAAGGTATCGTAATCGACAATGGTAATATCGCTAAATCCGCTGCGGTAGAGGCAATCAAGAGCGTAGCCTCCTACGCCTCCCACACCCAAAATCAAAATTGATACCTTTTTAAAATCTTCAAACTTCTCTTGCCCAAAGAGGCTAATGCATCGCTCAAATCGCACTACTTTAACCACTCTTCAAGGGAGCTAATATCATCATAGCTTGTCATATCCAGATGCACGGGAGTAATGGAGACATAGTTTTGGAAGATTGCCTCAAAGTCACTCATGTGGCAGCTATCATTTTCATGCCAATCCAAATGCGGTAAACCAATCCAGTAGTACTCTACTCCTCGTGGATTGCGGTGAATCTGGGCGTCGTTGCCATAAAAACGGCTACCTGCACGGGTGATTTTGATGCCTTTTGACTCATGGGGTTTAATAGGAGGGATGTTGATATTGAGAAATTTACGAGGAGGCAAAGGAAATGTACCATTAAAAATCTTTTGCACAACGGTTGCGATTGTCTCTTGTGCCAAAGCGTATCCCTCTTCATCGACGCTGTTGCAGTGTTCGTTGCACACTTGCGAAATAGCAATCGAAGGCACTCCTTGTAATACCCCTTCCATAGCAGCTGAAGCGGTACCCGAATAGGTAATATCCTCGCCCAAATTGGCACCTTTGTTGATACCGGAGACGATGAGATCAGGTTTGCAATCTTCCCCAAAGAGTTTATTGAGTGCCAAAAAGACACAATCGGTAGGTGTGCCATCATCAAGTTTGAAAAAATCATCATCAAGCTCAACAAACCGTAGCGGTCTTGTAAGCGTCAAAGAGTGTCCGCATGCTGATTTTTCCATAGTAGGTGCTACAACGGTTACTTGACCAAAGGGCTTGAGGGCCTCTACTAGTGCTGCTAATCCTTTGGATTCAAATCCATCGTCGTTGGTAACCAATATCTGTTTCATCTTTTCTCTCTTTGTTAAAAATCAATAGCATTATACTTATCTGTTGGTTTAAGGCTACTTATGATTAACCCATTAACCAAATATTAACAAGCTAACATAAAGATAAAAGTTGTGATAATTGCGTAACAAAGATAAAGACCTACAAAGGATTACCGTTGAAATTTACCCAATCTATTGCACTCTTTGTAATATTTTCACTCTACATCATCATGGGTACAGGATGTACTCAAAGAAATTGCTACGGCAACAACTGCACCATCTCGCCCAACCACCCCACTATGAAACCCTATACCGTTCATGGGAAAAGATACTATCCTACCTATGTCTCCATTAGTGATACCATGAAAGGGGTGGCGAGTTGGTATGGGCCGGATTTTCACGGCAAACAAACCAGCAACTGTGAAACCTACGATATGTACTCCATGACAGCCGCCCACAAAACATGGCCTATGAATACTATGGTCAAAGTCTCATGCACGGATACGGGCAAAAGCACGGTGGTGAGAATCAATGATAGAGGTCCTTTTGTGAGCGGAAGAATTATTGATTTGAGCTTCAAAGCAGGGAAGAAGTTGGGACTTGATAGCAAAGGCATTACACCCGTGACGATAGAGGTTTTGGGCTTTGCAGGTAAAATTGAGACACTTGTCAAAAAACAACTCCCTATTTATAAACAAAAAGTACTCTTAACCAATTTTACCGTTCAAGTAGGGTCATTTATGGACATCAATATCGCTAGAAAGCATCGAAGGCAACACCAACACGTTGGCGAAGGCTACGCGACTACCATTGAGATAGCCAAGGTTGATAATATGACCTACTATCGTGTTTGGATTAGAGGCTTTAAATCGGAAATGGAAGCAAAAGATTTTATACGCACAAAATCGCTTCATGGAGCTATTATAGTACGAGGAGATATTGGTGAAAATTGTAAGAGAGACTAAAGAGACGCAAATTGAAGTAAGTATCAATCTCTACGGTAGTGGCACTTCAACCATTAACAGTGGTGTGGGTTTTTTGGATCATATGCTACAAGCCCTCTCCAAGCACTCTGGGATTGATATAGAGATTAGTTGCAACGGCGATACGCATATTGATGATCATCACTCGGTTGAAGATATTGGCATTACACTGGGTCAAGCCCTCAATCGTGCCCTCTATCCTATCCAAAACATCGAACGCTACGGCAACGCTACGGTGGTAATGGATGAGGCATCGGTAAGTTGTGATCTCGATATCTCCAATCGCCCTTTTTTGGTCTTTGAACTCCCTATTGAGGGGAAAGTAGGCAACTTTGATAGCGAACTCGTCGAGGAGTTTTTTAGAGCTTTTTGTTTTAATGCCTCAATTACGACGCATCTTATCTTCAATCGAGGCAAAAATCGTCACCATATTATCGAAGCGGCTTTTAAAGCTTTGGCGGTGGCGTTAAGACGTGCGATTACGATTAATGAACGATTGGGTATTCCTAGTACCAAAGGGGTAATATGAACATCCAATTGATTGTTTTGGATGTCGATGGCACTATGACCAATGGGCAAATTGGCTATACCAAAAACGGCGATGAGATTAAGTATTTTAATGTCAAAGATGGTTTGGCAATCAAAAGTTGGATAAAACTAGGCGGTGAGGCGGCTATCATTACAGGGCGAAGCTCCGATATAGTCGCCAAAAGAGCCAAAGAGCTTGATATCCAACACTGCTATCAAGGAGTCAAAGATAAATTGGAATTGCTTGAAAAGATTACCGCTCATTTGGGTATCGGGCTTGATAATGTAGCCTCTATTGGTGATGATCTTAATGATTATCAAATGCTCAAAGCCTCCAAAATAGCCTTTGTCCCCAAGGATGCTAGTCGATACGTTGAGACTATCGCCGATGTGATTTTGACGCAAAAAGGCGGCGAGGGAGCCGTCCGAGAGATGATAGAGTATCTCATTAAACAAGAGGGATTGGAAGAGAAGTTTTTGAAGATTTGGGAATAATGAGTACGCAATACAGAAATTTAGCTATCATTTTAGCCATTCTTTTTGTAACGGTTGTTTCGATTGTGAAGTTGCAAAATAGACCCATAGATGATAAAAAAACAACCAAAAGTACCAAAGAGATAGAGTTTAACGACGCAAAGATTATAGAAGTCGATACCAAAGAGCAAAAAAGCATCACAACAGCCGATACAATCTATAAGACAAGCGATACTTTTGTGTTGCACACTATTCGTTTTCTTAATCGTTTCCAAGATATTTTGGAGGCCAAAGAGGCTTTGCAAAAAGGCGATGCGATAGATTTCTATCACGATGTAGAGTTTAAACGCATAAGTGGCTTTAGCTATCACACCAGCCATGCCCTCTACAACAGCAAAAACGATACATTAACCATCGACAAACGCTTTAAGGCATTGCGTCAAGGGGATAGTTTTTTTGGAGAGAGTATGGTCTATTATGGCAATCAAAACTACATTGATGCCAAGCGTATTGACTCCGTACTCTCGCTAGAAAAAAAGTAGTTCTATGGTTGCAAATGGTATAATAATAATTAAAAACTCTTAGGTAGATATTTTGAGATATTTTACAATCCTTTTACTGCTTTTGACGCCCCTGCTTTACGGTGCAAAAGTAGAGATAACGTCGGATAAATTTTATGCAGATGACAACTCCTCGCAAATCTTTTTTGTTGATAATGTTAAAGTGACCAAAGAGCAAGATACCCTCTTTTGCGATTTGCTTATTGTCTATTTCAATAACGATCAAGAGACGAAAAAATACGATGCCTCTGGAAACGTGCGATTTGAGATTTTTCGTCAAGGCTCTCACTACAAAGGGAGTGCCAAAAACGTAGAGTACATCGTTCAGCTCACGCAATACACTTTCAAAGGTGATGCCATTATGCACGACCTTACTACCAAACGTGATTTGTTTGGTGAAGTGATTGTACTCAACTCCACGACGGGTAAAGCCTCTGTTAAAAGCTCCCAAGAACGTCCTAGTAAATTTATTTTTGAAATGGAAAATTAATGCTCACACCTCGAATAATTGAAGCCAACTTTATGAAATCTGCCCCCTCGCTTAATGAGAGTCTCGATGAGAGCCGTAGCGAAGTAGCCTTTTTGGGGCGTTCCAATGTGGGCAAAAGCTCTACGATTAATGGACTCACCAACCGCAAAAACTTAGCCAAAAGCTCAGCAACGCCTGGTAAGACGCAACTTATCAACTTTTTTGACATCAAATACCGTCTCAATCAAGAGGATTTTCCCTTACGTTTTGTTGATTTGCCTGGGTTTGGTTACGCAAAGGTCTCCAAAACGCTCAAAGAGTCATGGCAAAAGAGTTTGGTTGAATTTATCCAAAAGCGTATTGCTATTCGAGTCTTTGTGCATATTCGAGACGCTAGACACCCCAATACCCCTATCGACAATGACGTAGAGGAGTATATTAAAAGCTTCAAAAACCCCGATCAAAAATACCTTACGCTCTTTACTAAAATAGACAAACTCAATCAAAAAGAGCGTGACAAGCTCAAACGTGAGTTTCCCGATTCCATCGTGCTTTCCAATGTCAAAAACAGCGGACATGAGAGGGTTCACCAAGAGATATTTACCCACATTTTTGGAGTCTTAGAAGCATGATACTACGCAAAGCCGCATTGAGCGATATAGCCACTATGCAAAAATTGGTAGCCGACAAAGTAGCCGATGGAACGATTTTGAAACGTGAAGATGATGAGGTAGCTACCAATATCCGTAGCTACGTTATTGCCCTTGACAATGATGCAATTGTAGGCTATGGAGCGTTGCATATTCATTCTCCACGACTAGCCGAAATTCGCTCCTTGATAGTAGCTCAAAACTATCGCAAACGCCATGTGGGTCAATCGATTGTGGAGTTTGCCTTAGAAGAGGCTAGGGGACTAGGGATTGAAGAGGTTTTAGTGCTTACTTATATCCGTCCTTTTTTTGAAAAGTTGGGATTTGTTGAGATTCCCAAAGAGAGCATTCCCGAGCATAAAATATGGGCTGATTGTATCAAATGTATCCATTTCCCTATCTGCGATGAGATCTCTTTGGTTTATAGGATTGATAAATAATGAAGAGTATCTCTCACGATAGAGTCAAACGAAACACTTTAAACAGCTTAATTTTATGGACTTTTATCGTGCTGTATCCTATGATTGCCTCCATTTATGCCTTTTCGCCCCCTCTGCTGGGTATTGCAGCATTTGTTTTGATTGATTCGATAGAAAAAAGCGACCGTGAGAGTATCGTGATGGTTCTTGTCTATATGCTCAATATTGATGTCAATTTCTCCATGCCGATGTTTTTATCTCTCTTTTCAACGCTACTCATCTATACCCTTATTTTTCCCAAATTGAGTGTTTTTAATCACTGCAAGTTGTGCGTTGCTTTGATTGTCGTGGCTATTTTTAATCTGCTCTATTTGGAGATGATACTGCTCTATAGCTACATTTTCCAAGAGTTTATTTTGGATTTGGATAGGTTGCTTTTTGCCTATTTTGTCTTTGATTTGCTGATGGTATTTGCCCTATGAAATACAAAATAGTCATCGTTATTTTTGTGATCTTTTGGGGGATATTACTCCATAGGCTCTACAATATTAGTGTCAAATCCAATATCTATTACGAGAAATTAGCCAAAGAAAATATCGAAAAAAAGATTCACTCCAAGCCTACTCGTGGTGAGATTTTGGATCGCAAAGGCAAAATTTTGGCTTACAATAAAATCGGTTTTTCCATCTCTATCGCCCCCCATCTGGATATCGGTAAGAAAAAAAAGCTTGATAGCACTATCGATACGATTGTAAGCTACTTTCCTGACCTCAACAAAAGTGTAATGAAAAAAGTCTATCAACAGCAATCCTCACACTACAATCACAAATTTATCAAAGTAGTTGATTTCATTCAATATGACCGTATGATTAGCCACTTCCCTACGCTTAGCCTCAATGACAATATCCTAATCGAAGCCGAAACCAACCGCTACTATCCCTATCAAAAATACGCCTCACACATTATAGGCTACATTGGACGCTCCAATCAAAAAGAGAACGATAAAGATCCTGTCGTTGAGATTGTCGGGCGTGTGGGCAAAAGCGGATTGGAACGCAGCTACAATAGCGTTCTTCAAGGCGAATTGGGTTATCAAATCTTCAAAGTCAATGCCCGCAACAAAGAGATTGAGTTGCTCAAAAATGTCGATGCCAAAGACAATAAAAATATCATTACCAATATTGATATGGCCCTCCAAGAGATGATCTACAAGCGTTTTGGTGACGATATTGGTGCGGCTGTGGTGATGCGACCAAACGGCGAAGTGTTGGCAGCCGTATCGGTTCCTAGCTTCGATCCCAATCTTTTTGTGGGCGGTATTAGCTTCAAAGATTGGAAAGCTTTGCAAGAGAATCTTGACCACCCCTTTACCAACAAATTCATCCACGGCACTTATCCTCCTGGCTCAACGATTAAGATGGGTATGGCACTAGCCTTTTCCAATGCCAATCCAGAGTTGCTTGATAAAAGTGAACATTGCAGAGGTTATATTAAACTAGGCAGAGCCGATCATAAATTTAGATGTTGGAGTAATTGGGGGCATGGGGAAACATCATTACGCAAAGCGATTCGTGAGAGTTGTGATGTCTTTTTTTACAACAAAAGTTTAGTAGTAGGTATTGATGCCATAGCCAAAAATATGCGTGATTTTGGTTTTGGCACGATTACAGGTATCGATTTGCCTACAGAGTACAGTGGCATTATGCCCGATAAAAATTGGAAGATGCGACGCTACAAACAGCCGTGGTATATGGGCGAGACGGTTATCTCCTCGATTGGTCAAGGGTATGTCCTCTCCACGCCCATGCAGATAGCACGTTACACCGCACTTGTGGCAACTTCCAATCTTGTGACTCCTCAAATTGCCTCCATAGTCGATAATCAAATCGTGCAAAAAGTTGAAATCCCTTTTCATTTCAATCCCAAACATCTAACCGAGATACGTTTAGGAATGTACGATGTGTGCAATCATCCCAAAGGTACAGCCTACAAAGCACTCCACGAGATGCCCTTTTTGATAGCGGGTAAAACAGGGACCTCACAAGTCGTCTCTATCTCTCAAGATGTCAAAAAGCGTATAAGCGAGGAGGATATGGAGTATTACACACGCTCCCATGCGTGGATTACCACCTATGCTCCCTATGAAGAGCCTCAAATTATCGTCACCGTCCTTATCGAACACGGGGGACACGGAGGAAGTGCAGCAGGCCCCATCGTAGCCGACATCTATCGCTGGTTGCATCAAAAAGGCCATATTAAACCCGTAGTAAAAACGGAGGTTAAAGAGTGAGAACAAAAGAGCTATTGGATGGCAACCTCCCTCATTCCACCTCTCCCGAGGTGGAATGAGGGAGGGGAAACAAAAAATTTATCCTATCAAATCAGAGCATAAATCGAAGCGATTGTGTGTCATGAGGTGTACTTTGCCGTGAAGTTGCATGATGTTATCAAAAATTGTTTTGGAGAGGGCAAATCCTACCTCTTGTTCTTTGGCTTCGCCGTCCATTGCTGCTAGATTCATCTCATCAACTATGGCTTTGGGGACATGGATACCAGGGACTTTATCGGAGATAAAATTGGCGGTTCTTGCTCTTACAACGGGGAATTGTCCCATAATGAGTTGTGCCTCTTTTGCCGATTGGCGAATGCTTTTGCTTTTGGCACTTTCAAATATTTCAAGCAACTCTTTGGCATTATTAAAGTCGTAGATGGGTTGTGTCAAAATCGCCCTAGCACCGTAATTGAGCTTTTTGAGTATGCGTTTTTCAAGTCGTGTCTTATCCTTGGAATAGGAGTTGGAGACGGCAAAGGGATAGATGGGATTGGGCGGCGGATTAAGGGATTGATTGGAATAATCGACTCCCTTATTGAGATGATAAATGATACTCAAAAGCAGCGTTGAATCACGCTCTAGCACCCCTTTGACCTCAGGTTGGTCGCTTAGTTTGGCGGGGTCTCCCGTGAGAGCCAAAATGCAACGCAAATCAAAATCGTTAGCTCCTAGCAGGGTGGATTGCATCGAGAGTTTGTTGGTATCTCGCATGCTCATCGTGGCAATTACAGGCTTTTGGAAATAGTGCTGCACTTTGATAGCACTGAGTACTCCCGACATCTTAAGTTTGGCAAGAGGATTATCAGTGAGGCTAAAACCATCAACCTTGTGTGCTAGTTGAAGTTTGTCAATATTGTCAATGATTTGACCGATAGAAGCACCGTGTGGGGGAGTAATCTCGACGGTAATAAACTTTTCATCGCTTTGGAGTTTGGTTAAAAACGTTTCAAACATTCTTTGAAGTCCTAAATTGTAATAAAATGTAAGATATTATAACCTCTTTATACTGCTCTAATACTTAGGTTTATGTTATAATCTCATCCATGAACAATCCATCGTCTTTTTAAAAACCCCGTTTTGTTACTATTGAAAAAGCAAACATTATTACTATGTTTATTATCTTTGTCTTTACCATCATCTTCGCCACACTTTTAATCAAAGAGAAGTATTACGAATATCAAACAACGCTACAAGATAAGCTTCATACTATCGAAAATCAACACGCCCAAGAGGTGAGTGCTATCGCTGTGCAAGTCAATAACGTCATCAAACATCTAGGGTGCAAAGATGCGCAAAAAATCAAAAAACTCTTCGCGCAAAACTCCCTTGATATTGCCATCGACAAAACCCCCAAAGCTATCAACACGCTGGCAACACCCTTATTTTTAAACTCATTGACAGGGGAGATCATATCCGTATCATCAAAGATATTTCATCTTTGCTCAAACTCCAAGAGCAAAACCGCTACAAACTCAAATCCATTATTATCCAAAGCGTGGTAAGCATCGCCACACTTGCCTTTATTCTCTTTGCTATTGTATTAGGATTTTTACAATATCTTTAGCTCTTTATTGCGGCGTGATATTGAGATATTTCTGGATTTTTTTAATCAATCAGCTCATAATAAACAGCGTATTAATCCCAACACCTTAGCCAAAAACCACCGCCTCAAAAAGATACTCAAAGAGCATTTGATACTCAACATCCGAGGAATGGGATATATGATTGATAAGCCCTAAAGCTATATTTTAATCTAATGTTACGCACCTGCACTCTATTTGTAAAATATGCAGATGCAACGGCATTTCGGAGGCGGGACTTCAGTCCCACTTATTAGTTTCGATACTAATGACAACCAAATCTTAGCTTTTGGCGGTACTAAAGTCCCACTTCCGATAAAAGTGCGTAAGGTTAGTTTTAATGCATAGTGAAGGATAAGTGGAGTTAAAGTATAATGCTACGATATTAACACAAGGAGCAAGGGTTATGATAGAGTATATTCGAGGCAATATCTTTACATCAAACGCTAAAGTGTTAGTCAATACTGTCAATACCGTAGGCATAATGGGTAAAGGCGTGGCTCTTGAATTTAAAAAGTATTATCCAAAAATGTATCAAGAGTATAAAGACTTGTGTGATAATAATCAATTAAATATAGGCGATTTGCACCTCTATAAGACCACCAATAAATGGATTTTGAACTTTCCTACCAAAAAACATTGGCGAAATCCATCCAAATTAGATATTCATACGCTTTTTTGTACTCTCAAAAGTTTAGGCAGACTCTCTTATGATGATATTCATCACGAACTCTACGCTTATCGTCATGAGATTTTAGATTTTTTTTCAATTTTAAATTATATTGTACGCAATCATGATAAAATTGTTCTCAATTACACCGAGACGATTGAAGAGATTGAGTTGGAAACTTTGGATGCAATCTAAAAAAATAGCAATACAGCAAATCCAAAAAAAACTTCGCCAACAATTTAATGGAGCCCAAAGATGGTGGTACACCTCTTTGTTTCATTTTACAAATATTGATAATGCTGTTTCAATTTTAAATAATGGGAAACTGCTCTCTCGCAATCAAGCACTTCAATTAGAATTAATGAAAAACGATAATGCAAACTGCGATGTTATCTCAAAAACACCCTATGAGTACAAAAATTATGCACGACTCTATTTTGCTCCCTCTACGCCCACGCAGTACAACAATGAAGGATTTATACCCAAATCGCTCATTAAATCCAACGCTCATTGCCCCTTGCCTATTATGTTTGTTTTTAATTTTCAAAAAGTTTTTATGCGTGAAAAGATAAAATTTACAGATGGCAATTTGGCAACAACTTAGCGTACAAATACGATTTAGTTCCATTTTGAAAGGCTAATTGATGAAAATAGGCACCGATATAGTCGCTATTGAGCGTATTGAAAAAGCTCTCAAAAAGTTTGGCACACGCTACACTCAACGCTTTTTAAATGATAGCGAGATAGCCAATCTCTCGCAAAAACCCGCCTCCATCGCAGGGTATTGGGCTGCCAAAGAGGCTATTGCCAAAGCTTTGGGGTGTGGGATTGGGAGTGAGTTGGCTTTTTGCGACATTGAAATCTACAAAGATGCCAAAAATGCCCCGCACTTTCGATTAAGCCCAAAAGCCCAATTGCTTCATGCTATTCAAACCTCATCGCTCTCCATTAGCCACGATGGCGGATTTGCTATTGCCGTGGTGGTGATTGTACAAAACCGATAATGGAAATTTGGATATAATTGTTTAAATTGTATTTTAAGTACTTAAAAGGACTAGAAATGTATCAAAGACATATAGCTATTGATAATGATATTTTTTCAAAAATAGAAGATATATCCAAATCTTTAAATATAAGCGTATCTGAATTTGTCCAAAAAGCGATAAATAATGAGTTGAAACGTGATAAAAAAGAGGATATGAATGCTTTTTTTGACAACATGAAGCCTCTAAAGAGTTTTGAAAATAGAGATAGTATCCAATACGTTGATAACCTAAGAGCCAATAGCAGGATAATAAATGAATAGAGTCATGCTTGATACCGATATAATTATCAATCTACTTAAAAAAGATGGATACTTTGTTGATGCTTTTTTAAATCTCTACAACAACACAACGTTTTATTACAACCCTATTGTAGTAGCCGAGATATACGCAGGTGCATTCAAAAAAGAACATAAGACTATAGAGGATTTTTTTAATCGTTTAACAAATATAGACATATGCAAACAAACAGGCATACAAGCAGGACTCTATGCCAATCAATACAGTAAAGCTTTCAATAAAATCTCACTAGAAGATTATACGATTGCCGCATCAGCCAAAATAAACAGTATGAAGCTTTGGACAAATAATAAAAAACACTACCCTATGAGAGATATTGAGTATATTTAACAACAAATTAAAGAGAGGCAACCCATGACCTATCTATCCATTACCCAAAACGACCGCTCTATTACTCTGCATTCCATCAATCATTGGAACATCTACCATCTCAAAGCCATAAACAAAGAGCTAAGTGAGCTACTCAAAAAAATAAACAATGGCTCTATCGTGTGGGATGTGAGCGGTGTTGAGAGCTTTGATAGTGCAGGTGTGATACTCTTTGCTCAATACTACCGCACCCTTAAACAAAAACACACCGTAGAGATTATTGGCTACAACGACAAACAAAAGCGAATGTATGCGTTGCTTGAACTCTATAACAAAGACTCCACTATCACCATCAAAACCCCCAATACCTTCCATCGTATCGGCAAAGCCACACTCGAAAGTCTCGAAAAAAGCAAAGAATTTTTGGAGTTTTTTGGGCAAACAACTATGGCTTTTGGGCAATCCCTTGCATCGCCTAGCAAAATACGCTTCAAAGAGATAAGCTACTACATTCACATCTCAGGCATCAACGCCTTGCCTATTGTAGCCCTTACGGCTTTTTTGGTGGGACTTGTGATTGCTTATCAAAGTGCGGTGCAGTTGGCGAAATTTGGGGCCGATATTTTTATCGTCGATATGATTGGAATCTCTATCGCACGAGAACTCGCTCCCATGATTACCGCCATTGTCATAGCAGGACGAAGCGGCTCGTCCTATACGGCTCAAATTGGAGCGATGAAGATTACACAAGAGATTAATGCGATGAAAACCATGGGATTTGACCCCTACTACTTTTTGGTACTTCCTCGCATATTTGCTCTGATTGTTGCTATGCCTTTGCTTATCTTTTTTGCTGATATTGTGGGGATTTTTGGGGGTATGGTGGTGGCCAATTTGGAACTGGGTATCTCTTTTGAGCAGTTCATTCACCGACTCCAAAACGCACTTTCGCCCACGCACTATCTCATAGGCATTCTCAAAGCTCCCTTTTTTGCGGTTATTATTGCCATTATTGGCACCTATAGAGGATTTCAAGTCTCATCCAATACCCAAAGCATAGGATACTACACCACCAAAAGCGTGGTTAATTCCATCTTTTTTGTGATTGTCTGCGATGCGCTCTTTTCTATATTTTTTACAGGACTAGGGATATGAGCGTAGTATCGATGCACAATATCGTCACAAGTTTTGGAGAAAAAGTGATACATGATGGTATCAATCTAACCATCGAAGCGGGAGAAATTTATGGGATACTCGGAGAGAGCGGTGCAGGTAAAACGTTGCTTATTCAAGAGATGATTATGTTGCTTCAACCCACAAGCGGAGAGATAGAGGTGCTAGGCTACAATCTCAACACTATCACCTATCAAGAGGCTCAAGATTTACGTCAAAAATGGGGCGTACTCTTTCAGTTTGGAGCGTTGTACTCCTCGCTTAATGTGGCTCAAAATATCGCTATTGCTATCCGTGAATACACCCAAACTCCCCCCAAACTCATCCATCAAATCGTAACTACCAAACTCAACATGGTAGGACTCTCCCCCGATGTAGCCGCACTCTACCCCGCACAGCTTAGCGGAGGAATGATCAAACGTGTAGCTCTTGCACGGGCTTTGGCGATGGATCCCAAACTGCTTTTTTTGGATGAGCCAACATCTGGGCTAGATCCCATTGGGGCTAGAGATTTTGATAAATTGATTGTAGAGTTACGCAATTTGCTCGATATTACCATTGTGATTATCACCCATGACCTTGATTCTATCTTTTCCATCATCGATAGATTTTCGATTTTGGCAGACAAAAAGGTCGTAGCACAAGGAACCCTAGAAGAGGTACTCGCCACCCAACACCCCTTTATCGAACGATTTTTCAAAAACGACTACGTTTTGGGACGGTATTTTAATAAAACCAACCCCAAACCATCTATAATTCGTAGGATACACCCACCAAAAGATTAGTATTTAAATCAATAAGATGGTGGGTTTCACCCACCCTACAAATACTGTATCTTGATGAAAAACAACTCTAATTACAAAGACTTGGAAGACACAATACAACGAATCTTCCCAAATTAAAGATAGCTTAGAGCACTTAAAGCCCC
>DYTG01000005.1 GCA_020726085.1 Sulfurovum sp. | reverse complement strand
CAAGCGAAGCTAAATTTAGTAGAGTATTCAAAGTAATAGCTTATCAAATAAAAATTGTTTTTGGCAGATTTTTATTGAGCTATGGGTGCAAAAGGGCAGGGGGTTAAGAGAGATTATGGTAAACTCATGTAATGTAATCGTGTACCAAAAGGGAAAAAGAGTGATCAATGAGACAAAAGCGGGGTTTGTAGCGGTTGTGGGGCGACCCAATGCAGGAAAGAGTACACTGCTTAACCATATTGTAGGAGAGCGATTGGCGATGGTATCCAAAAAGGCTCAAGCGACTCGCAGACGGATGAATATCATTGTTATGCATAAAAAGAGTCAAATTATCTTTGTCGATACTCCTGGCATTCATCAAAAAGAACGATTGCTTAATCAATTTATGCTTGAAGAGGCACTCAAAGCGATAGGAGATAGCGATTTGATACTTTTTTTGGCTCCCGTTACCGATTCGCTCGTTGAGTATGAGAAGTTTTTGGAGCTTATCAAAGCTAAAAAGAGCAAACATATCGTTGTGCTAACCAAAATGGATTTTATCAATCATCAGCAGCTTCTCCAAAAACTATCACAATACCAAAAATACCAAGAAAAATTTCAAGCCATTATTCCTTTTTCGGTCAAAAGAGGATCGACACAAGATGCACTTTTGGATGAAATCACGAAGTATCTTCCCTATTCGCCCTATCTTTTTGATGATGAGTTGCTAACAACGGATAATATTCGTGACATCTACAAAGAGCTCATTCGTGAGTCCATTTTTGAAAATCTTAGCGATGAGATTCCTTATGAGAGCGATGTGGTGATTGAAAAAATAGAAGAGAGTGAGCAATTGGATAAAATCTATGCTACAATTATCGTCGAAAAAGAGAATCAAAAAGGTATGATACTGGGCAAAAGCGGTGAGGGGATTAAGCGAGTAGGTAAATTGGCACGAGAGGCATTGGAAGATTTCTCGGGCAAACAGATCTATCTTAATCTCTTTGTTTCTGTAAAAAAAGGCTGGAGCAAAAATGCTCAGTCGCTTGAAGAGTTGGGGTATATTTTTTAGTCATTAAGCCATTTTTCTATTTTTAAATATAAAAAAAATGTTAAATAAGGTATTATTAATATTAAAACATATACAATAGTATTTAGATATCATAAGGGGCTAAAGCGCTATGTTTAATTTGAATCTTAATTTTGGCAAAAAAGGTAAGAAGAGCAAAAAAGCACAAAGTAAGCTCTCTTCAAAGTATAAAGGTATTTTGACTGTAGATCCCTATCTGGATAGAGTCTATAAAGAAAAAGATGCCAGTATCGCTATCAAAAAAAAGCCTGAGTATAACCTTACAAACTTCGTAACATCCTATATTAGCAATAAAGACCTCATTAGTGCAGTCATTGAGGTGAGCAATAATATTCCTAAAGAAGATGTGCATGATACTATTGAGCTTAAAACCTATGAAGAACTGGGGCTAGATCAAGCCAATGAGTATCTTATTAGTTCTATTGAGACAGCTGAAGTTGATAACAGTCGAAGCTTTCATGTTTTTGTCATTCAGCCTGATACGATTCAAGAACGCTACGCTGAAATGTTGGTTGAGACCAAATACATTGATTTGCTTATCCCCCTACCTCTTCTGTTTATGCAACTTTACCAAAATAAAATTTTACACAATGTTGGTGTGGATTGTTTTGTTTATTTCACACGTTTTGATACAGTAGTAGTCCTTTATCAAGATGGAGGCTATCTCTATTCCAAATCAATCGAACACTCCTTGACACGTATCTTTGAAAAATATTTGGAACTTCCAGGTGATAAAGTTCATGAAGATGAGTTTTATCATATACTAGGAAAAGAAGGGTTAAAGTCTTCTAATTTGGATTATCAAAAAGATGTTATGAAAATTTTTGGTGAAGTCTTTATCGGAATTAATGATATTTTGATTTATGCCAAACGAGCTTTTAATCTTGATGGTATTGATAAAATCTATATAGGAAGTGAATTTGGACCCATTTTAGGATTGGAAGAGTATAGCCAAACCTATTTGGGTCATGTTTTAAGTGAACTAAACTTTGATTATGAGTTCAATACTGACGAGTGGTATTTGGATCAACTTCAATGTTTGATGGTATTGAGTTCTTATGATTTTATTGATAATGAAGAGAACAAAGTTGTAAACCTCACACAGTTTCATAGACCACCCCCTTTTCATATGCGTCCAGGGGGACAATTTCTTATTACTACCTCGCTTGTGAGCATTGTGGGCGTTGCCTATCCTTCGGTCTATTTGATTGGAGCCTATGCTAACAAAGCGGAGATTTATATACTCAGTGACGAAGAGAAGCAACTAACCGCCACAGCAACAAAATACAAAGATGTATTAGCTCAAAAATCAAAAGAGATTGATGGACTTGATAAGCAAATTGAAATCTTAGAAAAGATGCATGATTCCAAAATTAAAACACTGGAAGCTATCTATAATAAAAAAGTCAATTATAAGCTAAAATCAGAGTCGTTTTATCGCTTTGCGGGAGATTTAAAAGCACACGATGTCCGAACCGATAGCATAAAAAGCAGTAATGATACTTATGAGATTTCACTTGTAAGTGAAAATTCAAAGAGTATCACCAAGCTTATTGAGTATATTTCTGAAAAATACTTCGATAAGATTGATGAGATTGATATTGCAAAGATTCACAAAGAAGAAACAAGTGGATACTACAAGGGAATATTAAAGGTGAAGTTACGATGAAGATGTTTGCAGATAATATGGAGGCACTTGATAAGTTTTTTGAACACAAAAAACCTAGTGAGAGTTATTTAATTATTGTTGGAGTGGCAGGAATCATTGGACTTATAGCTTATATGCTCTTTTTGCCCTACACTCAAAGTGAATACGAGACATCAAAGGCTCAAAAGCTTCAGATAAAGAAGAATATCAACGAACAAAATCAATACCTCCAATCCATTACGGTTGGTGGCGATAGAGACTATCATGTCAAAGGCAAAAACACAGAGATAACAAACAAAAAGAGCGACATTAACGAATTTGAAGCCAAGATTAAATTTGTAGATCTCAATCTTAAGCAACTCTCGGGTATGCTTTTTAACAAAAAGAGTTGGTCTAAATTTATTGATTCCATTAGTTCAACGGCAGATACAAGAGATGTGAGTATTTCCAATATTACCAATACAAATATTGATAATAACGGCAGTTTTGGATACGTGCTTGAGGTGACGGTTGCTTGTAAGGGCGATTATAATGGAATTGTTAAGTTTGTCAATGACCTAGAGCAAAATGTATTGGTAACGGATATTTTTGCTACGCATATCTATTCGGATCAAAATTCATCCGATGCTTTAGCGGATGTTAACATCTCGGTATGGGGGATTAATCACTAATGAAAAAGATAGTACTGATTTTAACTTTTATCTCTTTTGTCTTTGGTAGTGGTGTCACAATAGAGGATATTAAGATGATGGTACATAAGATTCGTGACAAACGAAAAGGTATTGATATGAGTCAGCTAGAATATACTGAAAATCCCTTTGTATCGGTTCTACAAGACGATAATCAAACCACAAAAGTGGTATTTAAGCCCAAAAAGGTAGAGATAAAACTAACCGTGGATGGAGTAATCAATCAACAAGCAAGAATCAATGGCAAATGGATGGGGGTTGGTGATACGATTGCAGACTACAATATATCACACATTGCACCTAGAATGGTAACACTCTATCGGGCAGACAACAACAGTACAAAACAGATATTTATTTTTAAGAAAAAAAATATCTTAGATTAAAAGGAGTAGAGTGATGAATGGATTGAAAAAATTAGCAATAGTATCGCTATTAATGATACTGTTATTACCAAACAGTGCAAGTGCAAAAGGGTGTTCGACCAAACTTTTCACTGCAACAATGAATAGCGAATTAACAATAGCCGATGCAATAGAGAATTTGGCTGATACTTGTGGATTGACACTCGTTGTTAAAGACAGTGCGGCAAAAAAGAGGTTGAGCAAACGTCTCTATTATGTAAAATTAGAAAATGCAACTTTGCAGGGTTTTTTGGAGACTGTTTTGCTTGATAATGACCTGCTCTACACACTCAAAGGAAATAAGTTAAGCATCTCCTATCTTACTACTAAAACTTTTCGAGTCCATTATATTGCAGGTACAAGAAAAGGAAGTTCAAAGGCTAATGTAACCATTGCCAACTCAAGCAACTCTGCTACAGGTGGTGCGGGGGGTGCAACGGGTGGCACGACAAGCGGTGGAAGCGGTGGTACAAATGCAGAAACAGGTATCTCGATTACGAGTGATGATACGTTTGAATTTTGGGATACGATTGAAAAAGAGATTCAAAAGATACTTGTAAGTGCCGAAGACGGAAGTACCTATTTTACCAAAGAGGGGAGCGGATGGAGTGGTCCTGATGGACAAGTTTGGGAGTATAATCCATTGGCTCCTATCGTTAATCCCACAGCGGGTATGATTACCGTGACGGGAACGGCTCAACAGCTTAAGAGAGTAGAAGAGTATATAGAAATGCTCACCAATCAGCTCAAATCGCAAGTTTTGATTGATGTACGAATTTTAAGCGTTGAGTTTGACAACTCTACTACAACAGGAGTTGATTGGTCGCAGATTTATGGGTTACAAAACTTTACCCTTAATGCAATGACTATGAATCAAAAGAATATTCAAACCTATACTCGATTAGCGGGTGAGGGTGGTGGAAGTTTTCCTTTTTCTGAAACGACTTTTGCCGAAAATACAGTGCCTCAACAAGCGGGTATTTTTGAAGTGGGAACTACTGCTGCAGTCTCCGATGTTGTGAAGTTTTTGGGAACACAAGGGGATGTCAAATCTATCTCATCACCTAGAGTGCTTACATTAAATAACCAACCCGCATTAATCAGTGTTGGACGTGAGCTTTTTTACAAAATTAAATCTTCAACATCTAGTGCAGGTGCATCTGGTGGGACGGCAACTGAGGGTGAGCAGGTGAGTTCAGTATTTGCAGGTATCTTGCTTGATATCACGCCAGAGATTGCACCTAGTGGAATGATAACACTAAAGATTAATCCATCCATTTCCGATACTGCCAACACGGTTGCCTCAGATGGTGCAGTGCGAACCATTCCGCCCGATTTGATACGACGACAAATTGCTTCGGTTATTACAGTTGGAGATGGTGAACATGCCATATTGGGTGGTTTGATTTCAAGTAAAAAAGGACGAGTTATTAGTAAAGTGCCGCTTTTGGGAGATTTGCCTCTGCTTGAGTATGCTTTTAAGCGAGAAGAGAAGATTGACAAAGTTGAAGAGTTGGTCATAATCATTACGCCGCATATTATAAAAAGTTCAAAAGATATGTCGCTAAAAGATTTAGGGTATAAAAAATTAAACAATGAGTAGCTATAAATTAATAAAAAACATTTTTGTTGATACGATTGATGTCGATGAGTATATTGAGTTGGAATCGGCTCTTTATTCCTACAACACACTCTTTGATAGCATCTCACGACCGCTTAAGATGATACTTCTCTTTGGTCGTCCAGGAACGGGTAAAAGTGTACTGCTTAATCGAATCTATCAAAACTTGAAGTATCAGCGTGAGATTCACTATTTTGATGCCCCCTCAATTGAACCCAGAGAGTTTTTTAGAAAGTTTTTTAAGCTTGTGACGTTAAAAGAGTTGCCCAAAAATACGGAAGTCAATTTTACAACGCTGATAGACTATTGCAAAAGCATTCGAGGTAAACGAGAGATTACTATTTTGCTCGATGAAGCCCAAATGTACGATGAGCAGATGTTAGAGAAGATTAGAGTCCTTTCCGATACGGGTGCCATAAAATTTGTAATCTCTATCCACAAGACCCAAAATGAGGATTTAATAGCCAAAGAGCATTTTCAAACCCGTATTTGGGAGACTATAGAGCTACGCAATATCTCCAAAGAGGAGCTTAAGACCTATATTCACAAAAAACTACTTAAACGCAACTATTTTGATATAGCCGATACCATCAAAGACAAACATATTCATCTTATCTACAGCTTCACAAAAGGAAACTTTAGGGAGTGTAACAAGGTGATGTTTAAAATCTTTGAGATTTATGAGTATTATGAAGCACAGCCTAATTTTAAAATTGATACCAAAAAGTTTTCAACAAAATTTATAGAGATGGCTGCTATTCGATTGGGGTATATTAATGTATGACATGAAAGAGTTAGAGAAAAAATGGCTTAAGTATAAACTTAAGCAGTCTATTCCATGGTTTATACTGGTGATTGCAGTGGCGTTAATGATTCTATACTATAATAATCGAGTCAAAGTAAATACTCTTTTGGTGGACTATTATGATCAGATTTCAGAAAAATATTTTCCTAAAAAAATAGAGACTAATACTACGATTGTTGCATTGGATAATCGTACCCAAGTTGTTGAAGTTATTGAGGTGCCACTTCCTGATATAAATGAGAGTGAAGATGAACTCAATGTTAGCGATGAGATATTTGACACCAATGACACGCTTTATGAAACAAACAGTTCAAATCCTTTTTTCTCTTCTATCAAAGATGCTCCAGAGGTTGATAAAAAGACACCCGAAGAGATACTTGAAGATGAAATTGAGAAGCGTCATGAGAAAAAGTATATTCATATTAAAAAGAGTTCCGATGCTTATCAAGAGGTTGAGCAACGATTTGTAACCTCACAAGACCCAGAGGATGCACTCTTTTTGGCTAGAATATATTACGAGAAAAAGAATTACAAAAAAGCAGAAGAGTGGGCATTTATTGCCAATGAACTCAATGATGAGTCCGAAGAGAGTTGGTTAATCTATGCCAAAGCCAAAGCGGCACGAGGTGAATATCTAAAAGCAATACATATTTTGGACTCCTATCTTCAAAAAACAAACTCTTTAGGGGCTAGGAAATTACTTGAAGAGTATAAGGCAAAACTATCTAAAAAATAGACTCAAAGGGCTATAAGTGGTTAAATTAATTGAGATGATGCTAAAAGAGGATCTCTTAAAAAAAGAGAGTATCTCGTTTTTGGTCCGAAGCAGACCACCCAAAAAAGTTAATTTTGCAAACCTTATTGAACATAAATTTATTGATATTGGTACTGTAGAAGAGTTTTTGGCAAAAAAGATTCGACAAGGCGTTATTACGCCAGGTCACCTTGAAAAGATTGAGGGTATGGATGTCAATAAAATTTTACAACTCGTAGCTACCGAGTTAAAAGTAAAATTTGTCGATCTTGATGATATAGATTTGGATATGAATCTCTTTGCAAAAACACCCTATAAACAGCTTTTAAAATATGAAGTAATTCCTGTTGAAGAGAGTGATCTTAATATTTTAATTGTCTTTGCTGATCCTCTCAATATGGAAGCTCAAGATGTGATGCAACGTATTTTTCCTCGAAAACCTATTGATGTGGGAATAGCAAGACCTAGACAGATTCACGAGTATCTTCAAAGGCTTGAGATTAATGAGTCGGTCAAAGGGTTGGTGGGTGAAATTCGTGGAGACCTCAAAGAAGTAGGAAAAGATAACGAGGAGGATAATCCCGCTGTATTGAAACTTATTCATATTATCTTGCGTCAATCCATTACTTCAAAAGCGAGTGATATTCATATAGAAGCAACCGAGAAAAACTGTATCGTGAGAGCGAGAATTGACGGTATGCTTCAGCAACTTTTTACTTTTGATAAAGATATCTTTTCACCACTTGCTTCACGGATGAAACTGGTATCAAGTCTTGATATTGCCGAAAAACGAAAACCTCAAGATGGGCGTTTTTCGACCACTGTTGCAGGAAATCCTTATGATTTTCGGGTTTCCACCTTGCCTACCCTTCACGGTGAGTCCATTGTATTGCGTATTTTGGACAAATCCAAAGCGATGATTCGTTTGCAAGATTCGGGTATGAGTGAGTCAAATTATAAAAAATTTACGGCTGGTATTGCCGTACCTTACGGTATTGTATTGGTTACAGGTCCTACAGGTAGTGGTAAGACAACGACACTCTACGGTGCTTTGAATGCTTTAAGGGACGTACGAGATAAGATTATTACGGTTGAAGATCCCGTTGAGTATCAAATGGCAGGTCTTCAGCAAGTTCACGTTAATGTCGCTGCGGGGCTCACCTTTGCTGCAGCGTTGCGTTCTATTTTGCGTCAAGATCCCGATAAGATCATGATTGGGGAGATACGGGATCAAGAGACGTTGCGTATTGCGATTCAAGCAGCTCTCACGGGTCACTTGGTACTCTCTACCCTTCACACCAACGATGCTATCAGTGCCGTAACGCGTATTTTGGATATGGGAATTGAGAGCTACTTGGTAAGTGGTGCGTTGGTGGTCATTCAAGCTCAACGGCTCGTGCGAAAACTCTGCGTTCATTGCAAGGTGCCCGATACCCTCAATGAAAAAGTATTATCGGAAATCAAAGACTATATTGAGGTTGAGAAGTTTCAATTTTATCGAGGTGAGGGATGCAAAGAGTGCAACCATAGTGGATATGCTGGGCGTGAGATGATTTGCGAGGTATTAAGTATCAATGAAGAGTTTGGACGACTTATTGCATCGGGTGCCTCCAAAGAAGAGATGACAAAGTTGGCGTATAGAGACGGTTTTAGGCCGATGTTTGCCGATGGAATAGAAAAGGCTCTTGTGGGTAAAACAACCGTTGAAGAGGTCTTTAGAGTAGCGAGGTTGTAATGAAATATTTTAATGTTGATTTAATTAATAAAGGTAAAAAGTCGCAAGAGCTTGTGAAAGCTGCCAATAAAATGGCTGCAGTTGCGATGGCTAAACGGCAATTTAAAGGTGCGGTTGTGGTGCGTGCTACGGAGACTGCGGCACCCGTTGAAGATAGCTTTTCGGATTTTATTGAAAAAATTAAGAAATCCTTTGAGGGAAAAATTCCAGATGAGGATAAGATTGCTACTATTCGTCAGATTTCTGTTATGACCGATGCGGGTATTCCTATTAACGATACCCTAGAGGAGATTGCAAAAAATACCGAAAATCCAAAACTCAAAGAGATCTACCAAAGCGTTTGCGATGATATTAACGCAGGAAAATCGCTATCGGATTCGATGAATAAGTACCGCAGTGATTTTGGAAATGTCGTTATAGCCATGACAGAACTAGGAGAAAAAACGGGTAATATCTCTGGGGCTTATCGAAAGCTTTCGGAAATAATGGGAGATATTTTAGACAATAAAAAGAAGTTTAAAAAAGCTATCAAGGGACCACGTACAACACTGATAGCTATGGGTATCGCCTTTTCGATTTTGATTTTGACTGTTGTGCCTAAATTTAAAGAGATTTTTGCACAATTGGGGGCTTCGCTCCCCCCTCCTACTCTAATACTTCTCTTCCTTGAACACTATATGTCCAACTATTTGCCTCATATAATTGTCACCTTTGTGGTTCTCATTAAGGCACATGGGCATTTTTACAAAAATAGCAAAGAGTATAAGTATAAAACCGATAAGGTGTTGATTAGTCCTAAATTTTATCTTATCAATAAAGCAATTTTTCTCTCAACCATGCATCGCTACAATCTTATTTTTGGTGAATTGGTAAAATCAGGATTGCCCGTAGCAGAGGCTTTAAGTACAGCCGTTGGAATGGTTGATAATGAGGTTTTAAAAGAGAAACTCGGAAGCATTGGAGCCAATATTGGACGAGGTAAAAGCTTAACGGACTCTTTTGTGGAGACGGGATTGTATGAAAATATGTTGTTGCAGATGATTCGTGCTGGAGAGGTAGGCGGACAGCTTGATGCGATGCTTGATAAGGTTACAGAGTACTACTACGGTGAATTTACTGAACTTATTGATAACCTCTCTGCTTATATCGAACCTATTATGATGTTCTTTATTGCGGCAATGGTAACGCTTTTGGCGTTGGGTATCTTTATGCCCATGTGGGATCTTGGTAGTGCGGCCAAAGATTAGTATTGATTTTAAAGGTTTAGAATTTTGTGCTATAATCCTTCTATTGTTTTAGAGGGGTGAAATGTGAAAAAAATTATCTATATGGGAACGCCTCATTATGCCAAAGAGATTTTGGATGCTATTGTTCGAGCCAATGGCTATGAGGTTGTTTTGGTACTAACTCAGCCCGACCGACCAGCGGGTAGAAAGATGCTCTTAACACCACCTCCCGTCAAGGAGTTGGCACTGCAACACGCCATTGAGGTGCTTCAGCCTCAAAACCTAAAATCGCAAGAGCTATCTGATAGACTCCGTGAGTTAGAGCCTGATTTTATCATAGTCGCTGCATTTGGACAGATATTGCCCAAAGCTATTTTGGATATAGCTCCTTGTATCAATTTGCACGCTTCACTATTGCCCAAATTTCGTGGTGCATCGCCTTTGCAACAAGCTTTATTGCACAATGAGAGCTACAGCGGAGTGAGTGCAATGCTTATGAACGAAGGATTGGATACGGGCGATATTTTGGGTTTTCGTTACTTTAAAATTCCTCCTACTATGTGCCTCAATGGATTAATGGAGCAGCTTACCTACGATGCTACCAAACTTACATTGGATGTTTTGGAGCGTTTTGATGGATTGGTATCACTTAAGCAGCTTGATGTTGAGGCGTCGTTGTGTAAAAAAATTAAGCGTGAAGCGGGTGAGGTTGATTTTGTGGATGCTAAAACACTTTACAATCGATACAGAGCCTATGAGGGGTGGCCCAATATTTTTACAAGAGATAAGCTCAAGGTTCTTGAAGTTGAGTTGCTTGATTGTGAGAGTGCAAATCAAAGAGGAGAAATCTTAGCTATTGAGAAAGAGGGCGTTGTGATAGGGTGCATGCAAGGAAAAGTACGTATCAAAAAACTCCAACCTCAATCCAAAAAGCCCATGGAGGCAAAAGCATATTGTGTAGGTAGGGGGCTAAAAAGTGGAGATTGTATCGTTTGAGCAACTTGACTCAACCCAAAACTATCTTATAGAGGCTCTTGAAAAGTCTCAACTTCAAGCTCCTCTTGCTGTTATTACCAGTGAGCAAACAGGGGGGATTGGTAGTCGTGAGAATCTATGGCATTCATCCAGGGGAGATTTGCTTTTTTCATTTGCTTTGCCGCTCTCGTGGCTTCCTGATGATTTGCCGTTGGGTTCAAGTTCGATCTATTTTGCCTATATTATGAAAGAGACCTTGATTGAGTTTCAATCTAGTATTTGGCTCAAATGGCCCAACGACATCTACTATTGTGAAAACAAAATTGGAGGGGTTGTTACTAAGATGATAGGCAAGAATTTGGTGTGCGGTATGGGTGTCAATTTGAAAAAAAATCAAAAAGGCTTCGAGGCTCTATCTATCGGGGTCGAACCTACTTTTGTATGCAAAATGTATCTAAATGGACTCGACAAAAAACCAACATGGAAGCATATTTTTAGAAAGTATAAGTTAGAATTTGACTATCACAAAAATATTTCTACACATATTATGGGACAAAAAATCAGTTTACACAACGCTGTTTTATGTGACGATGGGTCACTGCTAATCAACAAAAAGAGGATATACAGTTTAAGATGAGTGAGATTATATGTATTGCTAACCAAAAAGGTGGCGTAGGAAAAACAACGACTGCGGTAAATCTTGCTGCTTCATTAGCCGATAGTGGCAAAAAGGTACTTTTGATTGATGCCGACCCTCAATCCAATGCGACTACAAGCTTGGGTTTTAGTCGAAATGATTACGAGTTTAATATCTATCATGTCTTAAGTGGGAGCAAAAAGCTATCCGAAATTGTTCTCAAAAGTGATATAGAAAAACTTCACTTAGCTCCATCGAATATTGGGTTGGTTGGAATAGAAAAAGAGTTTCATAGCCCAAAAAATAGACACAAAGAGCTAATGCTTAAAAATACACTCAAAGATGTTGAAGATAGTTATGACTTTATAGTCATTGATTCTCCTCCTGCTTTGGGACCTATTACTATCAATGCTTTGAGCGCTGCTAATTCGGTTATTATACCTATCCAATGTGAATTTTTTGCACTTGAGGGATTGGCACAGTTACTCAATACCGTTTCATTACTCAAAAAAACCATCAATCCTAAACTAAGTATCAAAGGCTTTTTGCCCACGATGTATTCAGCTCAAAACAATCTATCCAAACAGGTTTTGGCCGATTTGGATCGTCACTTCAAAGACAAACTCTTTCACGTCAAAGGCGAAGAGAAGTGCATTGTAATCCCACGAAATGTTAAAATTGCCGAATCGCCCAGCTTTGGTCAGCCTGTTATTAACTACGCCGCTACTTCAAAAGGGAGTGTGGCGTACAAAAATCTAGCCAATGCTTTATTGGTGTAATAAATGGCACTTGGAAAAGGTTTAGGTTCTATTCTTGAAGAGGTAGAACAAGCCTACAGCACAGAGATGAACTCCTTTCAAGACCAAAACGGTGAGTATATTGATGCTCAAGAGATTGATGTTGAATATATCGCTCCCAACCCCTATCAACCTCGAAAACATTTTGATCAAAATGCTATTGAAGAGTTGAGTGCTTCTATTAGGCGACACGGACTTCTTCAGCCCATTGTCGTTGTAAAAAAAGATAATGAACATTATATTTTGGTGACGGGTGAAAGACGATTAAGGGCACACAAGTTAGCCAATCTTGAAAAAATCAAAGCCATTATCGCCGATGTCGATTTGGATGATTTGCGACTTAGAGAATTGGCTTTGGTCGAAAATATCCAAAGAGAAAATCTCAATGCAATGGAGTTGGCACGTTCGTATCAAGAACTTATTGATGAACACAAAATTCGTCATGAAGATTTAGCCGATATTGTTCATAAAAGTCGCTCACACATAACCAATACGCTTCGTTTGCTCAATCTGATACCTTACGTACAAGAAAAGTTGCTCAATGAGTCTATCTCGCAAGGTCACGCCAAAGTACTGGTGGGAATTGATGAGGCTAAACAAAAAAGCATCACCGATACTATTATGGGTCAAAAACTGAGTGTCCGTCAAACTGAAAATTTGGTTCAAACGCATAAAAGTAACAAAAAAAGTCGAGATATTATAAGCAAAAATAATAGTATTTTAGAAGATTATAGAAAAGAATTGGATAAAGTATTAAAATTTAAGCACAAAGTAAAAAAAAATAGCCTAGAAATTAGCTTTGCAAATACTCAAGAGATAGAAAAATTCCTTTCAATTTTGCAAAAAGTCTGATTTTTAATTAGGCTTTTACAACCATAATGCTAAAATAATGCAAATTTTTTAAGGAGTTTTAATGCTTGATCTACATTTAGAGTTGATGTTAGCAGTTCTTTTTGTTTTCTTCTTGCTTCTTTTTGTTTTAAATACTATGCTTTACAAACCACTACTTGATTTTATGAATGATAGAGATGGTTCAATAGCAAATGATTTAAAATCAGCCAAAGAGCTAACTGGAAACACCGATGAGCTTCATGCGCAAGCAGCTAATATTGTTGATGATGCCAAATCACAATCCTCTGCAATCCGTGAAAAGATGATGCAAGAGGCAAAGGCAAAGGCATCTGAAAAAATCGCAAGCAAACAAGGTGAGTTGGAAAAAGAGTACCAAAACTTTTTGGATAGACTCAATCAGGAAAAAGAGCAACTCAAAAACGCTCTTCTTGACGATATGCCAACGATTAAAAGCGGTCTAAAAACCAAGCTGGCAAGTTTATAGGAGGCAAGTTGATGAGATTAATGTTTTTACTGATTTTAGTTTTACCCACACTGATTGTTGCAAGTGGAGGCGGTCATGGTGATGTAAACATGGGCAACTCTGATTTTTTCTATCGAGTATTTAACTTCGCTATTTTTGCGGGTTTGATGTATTATCTTTTGGCAAATCCAATTCAAGATTTTTTCATTGGACGCAAAAAAGGGATTGAGTCACAACTCGTTGAGATTGAAAAACGATTGGAGGATACCAAAAAAGCAAGAGAGGAGGCTTTGGTAAAAGTTGAAGAGTCCAAAGCAAAAGCAAAAGAGATTATAGAGATAGCACACAAAGAGGTGGAACTAATCTCTAAAAAAATTGAAGAGATGAACAAATACGAGTTGGAGTTGATGACAAAAAACTACAATGAACGATGCGAAACTCAAATGCGAAAGATGGGTCGAGAAGTTATTGATGATGTATTGAGCAGTTCACTCGAAAGTTCGGATATTGAACTTAGCAATGATAGAGTTGTAAATCTATTAAGTAAAAAGGTGGCGTAATGGAAGATTTGATAGCAAAGCGGTACGTTAAAGCACTTCTTGATGTGACACCAGAGAACAAAAAAACCCACTATATTGATACGCTTAATGCTCTTAGTGAGGCTTTTGGTTCAAGCGGTGTCGTAACATTATTGGAGTCTCCTGTTATCAGCAAGGAGGATAAGCTTGCTATGGTAATGGCATCTTTGGGTAGCGATTTGGATGAGAAGATGAGCAATTTTATTAAAATATTAGCCGACAACAGACGTTTGGGGCTTATCCCTAATATCGCATCCATTATCAATATGCAAATTCAAAAAGAGAAGAACCAATACAAAGGTATTGTGGTTTCAAATGAGGCACTTTCGCAAGCCTCACTTGATTCTCTTCAAGAGACATTGGCTAAATACACAGGCTCAAAGATTGAGTTGGCACAAGAGAGTGGCACTATCGATGGTTTGAAAGTTTCGGTCGAGGATTTAGGCATAGAGGCTAACTTTTCAAAAGATAAAGTTAAACAAGAACTAATAGATTTTATTAAAAAATCACTTTAAGCAATTTAAAGAAAGGAGTAACAGTGGCAACAAAATTGCGAGCAGATGAAATCAGCTCAATCATCAAAGAGAGAATTGAAAATTTCAATATTGATATTGATATCAATGAAGTAGGAAAAGTAGTAGGTGTAGCCGATGGGATTACATCGGTTTACGGACTCAATAATGTTATGGCAGGCGAGATTGTCGAGTTTGAAAATGGACGACAAGGGATGGTACTAAACTTGGAGGAATCAAGTGTAGGTATCGTTGTATTGGGTTCTATGGAGGGCATTAAAGAGGGAATGAGCGTGAAGCGTACCGCTACTCTTCTTAAAGTACCTGTTGGTGATGCGATTGTGGGTAGAGTAGTTAATCCACTTGGCGAACCTATTGATGGAAAAGGTGCTATTGAGACGACAGAGGTGCGATACGTTGAAGAGCGAGCACCTGGAATTATGGCTAGAAAATCAGTACATGAGCCACTCGCAACAGGTATTAAAGCCATTGATGCATTGGTTCCAATTGGTAGAGGTCAAAGAGAGCTTATTATTGGTGATAGACAAACAGGTAAAACGACGGTAGCTATTGATACTATTATTAACCAAAAAGGTCAAGATGTTATCTGTATCTATGTAGCTATTGGACAAAAACAATCAACTGTTGCTTCTATTGTCAAAAAGCTTGAAGAGCATGGAGCAATGGAATATACTATTATTGTTAATGCTTCAGCTGCAGATTCGGCTGCATTTCAATTTTTGGCTCCCTACTCGGGTGTAACCATGGGTGAGTATTTTAGAGATAACGGACGACACGCAGTTATTATTTATGATGATCTCTCCAAACACGCCGTTGCTTACCGTGAGATGTCTCTTATCCTTAGAAGACCTCCAGGTAGAGAGGCGTATCCAGGGGATGTATTTTATCTACACTCACGACTTCTTGAGCGTGCAGCAAAACTAAGCGACGAAAACGGTGCGGGTTCACTTACAGCACTTCCTATCATTGAAACACAAGCGGGAGATGTTGCGGCTTATATTCCAACCAACGTTATCTCTATTACTGATGGTCAGATTTTCCTTGAAACGGATCTCTTTAACTCAGGTATTCGACCCGCTATCAACGTTGGTCTTTCGGTTTCTCGTGTTGGTGGGGCTGCTCAATTTAAGTCAACCAAACAAGTTGCAGGAACATTGAGACTTGACCTTGCTCAATACCGTGAACTTCAAGCGTTTGCACAGTTTGCTTCGGATTTGGATGATATATCTAAATCGCAATTGAGTCGAGGGCAACGAATGGTAGAGGTTCTTAAACAATCACCCTATGCACCGCTAGGAGTTGAAAAACAAGTTGTAATCATTTTTGCAGGTGCAAAAGGGTATCTTGATGATATCGAAGTTTCCTCAGTAACAAAATTTGAAGCAGAACTTTATCCATTTATTGAGACAAAGTATCCTGAAATCTTGACAAGTATAAGAGACAAAAAGAAAATTGAAGATGATACTGAAGAGGCTCTACGCAGTGCATTAAAAGATTTCAAAATCTCTTTTGCGGGTTAATAAAGGCTAAAATATGGCTAATTTAAAAGATATCAAACGAAAGATTTCGAGTGTATCCAATACACAAAAAACGACTCGTGCGATGAAGCTAGTTTCGACGGCAAAGCTACGAAGAACTGAAGAGTTGGCAAAGCAGTCACGAGTCTATGCTAGTAAATTGACGGAGATGTTGTCTGAGATATCATATCAAATCCAAAAATCCAATGTTGATGGTTTAAGCTCAAAGTTCTTTGCAAGCAATAAAGAGATCAAGATTATTGATCTTATTTTTGTAACAGCCGATAAAGGATTGTGTGGCGGATTTAACGTGCAAACTATTAAGCGAGTCAAACAACTTATCGAAGAGTACAAGACCCAAGGCATAAAAATTCGTCTTCGTGGAATTGGTCGCAAAGGAATTGATTACTTTAGATTTAATAATGTAGAACTTTTAAGTACTGAAGTGGGACTTAGCTCTTCCCCTACTCACGAGAAAGCAAAGAAATTTATTAGCAAAGTGGTTGATGATTGTTTAAATGGCATTACCGATAAGATTGTTTTGGTACACAATGGATATGTAAATATGATTACGCAAGTCATCAGAGAAGATAATCTTTTGCCCATAGATCCTGAGGAAGTAGTAGAAAATGATCAAGTTTCACTATCGGATTTGGATATGGAACCCAAAGACGATGATACGCTTTTGGAGGCATTGGTAACTAAATATATTGAGTACAATATGTATTATGCACTCATTGATTCTCTTGCAGCTGAACACAGTGCGAGAATGCAAGCGATGGACGCAGCGACAAATAACGCAAGAGAGATGGTTGCCAATTTAAAAGTGCAATACAACAAAGCAAGACAACAAGCTATTACTACTGAACTCATAGAGATTATCAGTGGTGTAGAATCAATGAAATAAGAGAGGGGAATTATGACAGGTAAAGTAGTCCAGGTTTTAGGACCAGTAGTCGATGTAGATTTTACAGATTATCTTCCATCCATTAACGAGGCATTGGAAGTATTTTTTGAAGTTGAAGGTAAAAAGCAAAAGCTTGTATTAGAAGTTGCTGCTCAATTGGGTGATAGAAGAGTTAGAACCATTGCAATGGATGCGAGTGAAGGTATTGTGCGTGGTACACCCGTCAAAGCAACAGGTGATTCCATCAAAGTTCCCGTTGGTGAAGAGGTTCTAGGAAGAATCTTTAACGTTGTGGGTGATGTAGTCGATGATGGTGAACCCGTTGAAGCCAAAGAGTATTGGTCTATTCACCGAGATCCACCACCCTTTGAAGAGCAATCAACCAAAACTGAAGTATTTGAGACAGGTATCAAAGTAGTTGACCTTCTTGCTCCTTATTCAAAAGGTGGTAAAGTTGGACTTTTTGGTGGTGCGGGTGTTGGTAAAACCGTAATTATTATGGAGCTTATTAACAACGTGGCAATGAAACATAGCGGTTACTCAGTATTTGCAGGTGTTGGTGAGCGTACTCGTGAGGGTAACGATCTCTATCATGAGATGAAAGAGTCAAACGTATTGGATAAAGTTGCTTTGTGCTACGGTCAAATGAGTGAGCCTCCAGGAGCAAGAAGTAGAATTGCTTTGACAGGTCTCACAATGGCAGAGTACTTTAGAGATGTTAAGGGCTTGGATGTTTTGATGTTTATCGACAATATCTTTAGATTTGCACAAGCAGGTTCGGAGATGTCGGCACTTCTTGGACGTATTCCTTCAGCGGTGGGTTATCAACCAACACTTGCTCGTGAGATGGGTGCATTACAAGAGCGTATTACATCAACAACCAAAGGTTCTATTACTTCCGTTCAAGCTGTTTATGTACCAGCCGATGACTTGACTGACCCAGCTCCAGCTTCGGTTTTTGCACACCTTGATGCAACAACCGTACTAAACCGAAAGATTGCAGAAAAGGGTATCTATCCAGCAGTAGATCCTCTTGATTCAACTTCAAGAATGCTTGATCCTCAAATTTTAGGTCAAGACCACTACAACATTGCACGAGCGGTTCAGCAAACGCTTCAAAAATACAAAGATTTGCAAGATATTATTGCAATTTTGGGTATGGACGAGCTTAGTGAAGATGATAAATTGGTGGTTGCACGGGCGAGGAAAATTGAAAAATACCTCTCTCAACCTTTCCACGTTGCAGAAGTCTTTACAGGTTCTCCTGGTGTTTACGTTACACTTGATGAGACTATTGAAGGATTTAAAGGTCTTCTTTCGGGTGCATACGATGAGTTACCAGAAGATGCGTTCTACATGGTAGGAAACATCAGTGAAGTTATCGAAAAAGCCGAGAGACTTAAAGCTAAAGTCAAAAAAGCATAATCGCAAAGCTTTAAAAGGAATTATTATGGAACTGATGAAGCTTGAAATTGTGACACCTATGGGTGTCATATACGATGACGATGTCAAACAAGTTACATTTCCTGGAGCCGAAGGGGAGTTTGGTGTTTTGCCACAACACGCCTCTTTGGTTTCACTCCTACAAACAGGACTGATTGAGATTGAAGAAGCCGATTCCACAAAAGTATCGGTTGCAATTGATTCAGGATATGTAAAAATTGATGAAAACAAGGCAGTTTGTCTTGTAGAGGGTGCCGTTGCACTTGATAGCAGTGATGCCAATATTGCAAAAGCTATCGAAAAAGCTCAAGCATTGGTGAAAAGCGTTGAAAACTCCAATGCGGCTATTGCAACAGCTAGCAAACTTAGTAGCATGAAAAAGTCTATCTAGTCTTGAGTCCATTGGGTTATCTTTCGGAGAGTAGTTTTATAACGATAATAGTCTTACTACTACTCTCAATCTACCTCGTGGCTACTTTTTGGATATTTTTCTATCGTTATGCTATCATTAAATACTATATCGCGATAGAAAAAAAATCTTTAGATACTATCTATTTGGGTAAATCAACTACCGCATCCAACCAATCGCTTCTCTATAAATATCTTCATCGTAGCGTAGTTGCCAATCGTGCGATATTAGAAGCCGCCATTAGCGATACGGTACGCAATGCAACCAAAGGTCTTACTATGCTCTCTATTATCGCTTCTACATCGCCTTTTATTGGTCTTTTTGGTACGGTGATTGGGATATTGGAGACATTTTCAAAGCTTGGCAAAGGTAGTTCTTCTTTGGGTGTGATTGCCCCTGCTATTAGTGAGGCATTAGTGGCTACAGCGGCTGGGATATTTGTGGCTGTTTTTGCTTATAGCTTTCATTTGCTTATGAAACGCAAGGCGTATGAACTTAATTCTATACTTAAGTCACAAGCCGAGGTTATCATTTCGCAAAATGGTGAGCAATAGATGTTTGATTGGGATGATAACCCAGATTTAAACATTACTCCCCTTGTGGATGTCATGTTGGTATTGATGGCAATATTGATGATCACAGCTCCTTCTATTCATTTTGAAGAGAAGATTGAGTTGCCAAAAGGGTCACAATCGGCTCAAATTTCCAAAGCTAAACCCCTTGATATTAAAATCACAAAAGAGGGCAGTATCTATCTCAACAGTGAAAAATTTTCAACTTTTGAAGATTTTTCCAATCACTTTGTACTCAAAAGTGGCGAGTATAAAAAAGATACCTTCATATCCATTGCCGCCGATGAGGGAATTGATTATGGTAAGGTTATTGAGGTGTTGTCTGAGATTAAAAAACAGGGCTTTGTAAAAGTATCGTTAATCACCCAATGAAACCTTCATATTGGACAAATAACACGAAAAATAATAAGGATTTTTTTCGCCAAAAGCGAAACTTTAGTGAGAGGAATTTTCAAGGGGCTTTGCTTCTTGACAAGGAGATTTAAAATGAAAGATAAATTTTTTGTATTAGGCGGTGTTTTGTCGGTGGGATTTTATATCGCACTTATCGCTGTTCTCTATTTCTATTTGCAAGATTACAACAAAAAAAAATATCTTAGTTCTGGCGACAAAGGTGTATCTGTCTCACTCACTACGCAAACCAAAACTCTACAAAACAAATCAGCACCGCTTCCCAAACCGATACCAAAACCGCAACCTAAACCTATTGAAAAACCCAAACCAAAAGTTGAAACTAAAAAACCCATTGAAAAACCCAAACCCAAACCCATTGAAAAACCTAAACCAATACCAAAACCAACGCCAAAACCCGTTGAAAAACCTAAACCAATACCAAAACCAACGCCAAAACCCGTTGAAAAACCTAAACCCATAGAGAAGCCAACGCCCAAACCAACCCCTCAACCCAAAAAAGAGGTCAAAAAGGAGAGCGTCGATGATCTCTTTAGTGATATTGAGACGATTAAGCCTAAAGATAAAAAGAATATTATCAAAACTACTGATAAATCAGCACAAAGTACAAACAAGGGTGGGAAAGGGGTAAGTGATGCTTATATTGCTAAAATAACATCTCAGCTTGAGAATGCCATTCCTATGGAGGAGCAATATGCAGGTTGTCAAGTTGATGTTAAACTTACCATCTATCCAAATGGTGATTTTCGTTTTCAAATCGTTCGTTACGATTCCAATTCGGAATACAATGAGGCTATCATTGCCTACTTAGAACAACTTCAAAACATTGGATTGGATAGACATACCAACGCCGAGCCTTATATTTTTACGGTCGAACTTATTGCTAAAGAGTAGCGTTTAGACTTTTGTACGCACTCTTACTTTTGTAGGCTCAAAAAGCTTAATGGTCTCTTTGATCATTGGCTCTTGAAGTATTTGCGAGGGCTCGATTTCGTTTGAGCTGTTGTGTTCTGGTGAGAGACGAGAGCTTTGCATCTCAATGGCTTCTATCATAGAGCCTGTACTCTCTTCGTGTTGGGGCGGGTTTTGCTCCTCTTGTGGGGATGCAGGGATGGGTTTTTCTTTGGGATTGCTTTTGATAGCCGTGTTGATACCAAATATCTCTTGCACAAAGGTTTTGATAAGTCCCCATTGCGAAATAAGCATCTTCTTATCCTCATCATAAGCCGATGAGTTCCACGTTAAGGTGGTATTGTCGTAGCTAACGTACTCAATATTTTTTTCAAAAATTTCACCCAAAGCATAATTGCGGTCGTATATTTTTTCTATAAGCTTTTTGAAATGCAAAGCTCCCGTATCCATTTGAATAGGTTGTGATTTGACTTGTACTTCTTGTTGGGGCGTTTGGCTTATGTTTGTTTGTGAGGGAGAGCCAATGAGTTCATTTTCGAGTGACTTTATCAAGCTATCAATGGTTTTGATTTTCATAGCTTCCATCATCTTAAAGAGTGTCAAAGAGAGGATAAACTCTCCATCGCCGCCCATATCGAAGAGTCTTTTGGATTGTGAGAGAGCCCTAAAGAATCGCTCTATGATAAGCGGTGTGAATTTTTTGTTGCCCATCAAAAGCAACTCTTTGAGATAGAGTGTGATTTCATCAAGTATCATTTGGGCTTCGTAGTCACGATTTTTGTTGATAAATGCGATGATTTTTGTTTCGTTTTGATCATAAATATCATGAAGAAGAGTCTCGATGACATAGGGGTCAATAATGCCCAGCATTCCTACTACCGTTGCTGTATCGACGTAATTTTTGGAATAAACTATGGCTTGATCCAGCAGTGTCAAAGAGTCTCTTAGGCTTCCCTCACCGCTTCGAGCGATAATCTCAAGTGCTTCATCTTCAAACTCTACATTTTCAAGATTGAGAATGTGAGCCAAATGTTTTTTGACAAGTTGTTGGGGTATTTTTTTGAAGCGAAAGTGTTGGGTGCGTGAGAGAATAGTAGCGGGAAGTTTGAGTGGATCGGTAGTAGCAAGTATAAATTTGACAAAATCGGGCGGTTCTTCGAGAGTTTTAAGCAAAGCATTAAACGCTTGTGGGGTGAGCATATGAATCTCATCGATAATAAAAATCTTATAACGTCCGCTACTGGGTTTGTATTTGGTGTGTTCGATGAGTTCTTTGATATCATCGATCCCTCGATTACTGGCTGCATCCATCTCAATAATGTCAATGTGTCTATTTTCATTTGCCATGTTGCAATTAGCACATTGGTCACAAGGGTGTGCCGATTCACCCACTTCGCACAACAAAGCTTTGGCAAAGATACGAGCCGTAGAGGTTTTGCCACTCCCTCTCAATCCAGAAAAAAGATAAGCATGGGAGAGACGATGGCTGCTAAGAGCTTGTGTGAGTGTTTGCGAAACGGACTCTTGACCGATAAGGGCATCAAAGGTCGAGGGGCGGTATTTTCGAGCAAGTGCGATAGACAAAGGGTATCCTTTTGGGTATTTATTTGCTTTTTATGTAAGACAATTATAGCATCTTAGAGTAAAACTGTGCTACAATTTCTCTAAAAAAGGAGACGCTTATGCGTAGAGTATTTTTGTGGATAATGGCAACGGCAACACTTTTTGCTACGGCTCAGTTTGGGGATTATATGATAGTCAATGGCAAATCCCAAGAGATTTTTTCCAATCCGCTTGAACCTTATTTAAGGGAGCATAAAACACCCATGTTTCAAAATGCAGGCGGGTGTAGTGCGTGCTGGAGGGGGTATCAAGCGACGTGGGATATTTTTGATGAGTATTTGTATATAATTGGACTTAAAGCGTGTACCTGTTCACCCAACGACAAACCCATACCCCTCAAAAAAATATTTCCAAAAATGCAAGGCGATAAAATCAAAGCCACATGGTTTAGCGGAGAAATACGCATACCATTGGGAAAAGAGCTAGAGTATGTCCATATGGGCTACGGTTCGATTTACGAAAGAGATCTCTTTTTGAAATTCGAAAAAGGCAAATTAATTGAAAAACGTGTAGTTGATAATCGCCCAAAGCCAAAAGATTCCCTAGAGACGCTTAAGTAGAAGAGTGTTAAAGGGCTAAACAATAATTTTTATCTCTTGACACACTCCTGATAATATGTTATACTTTTCAAAATCAACCAAGGAGAGAAACCATGAAACCGATATTTACACCAAGAACCATCCCTACATTGAGTACTTCTCTCCTGCTTCTTTGCCTCTAATCTAATTTTTTTACTTTCGTTTTTTTCATTCACAGTTTCTAATAACCCTATTTTGGGTAAGATTAGACAATTATTATTTGTACATTTATTAAGGTAAACTACTATGACTCAAGAGATTATTAAAATTTTTGATACCACATTACGAGACGGGGAGCAGTCCCCTGGGGCATCGATGAATATCGAAGAGAAGATTCAAATTGCATCGCAGTTGGAGCGGTTGGGAGTCGATATTATTGAGGCGGGATTTGCAGCGGCTAGTCCTGGGGATTTTGAAGCCATTAGTAAAATAGCCCAAAAGATAAAATGTTCAACCGTTTGCTCCCTAGCCCGTGCTATAGAAAGCGATGTCAAAGTAGCAGGAGAGGCGATAAGGGCAGCTAAATTTAAACGTATTCACACCTTTATTGCCACAAGCCCCATTCACATGAAATACAAATTAAAAATGAAACCCGATGAAGTGATTAAACGAGCCGTTGAGGCGGTGGGGTATGCACGAACCTTTGTCGATGATGTGGAGTTTAGTTTGGAAGATGCGGGACGCAGCGAGATTGGTTTCATGAAAGAGATTACCGATGCGGTCATTAACGCAGGAGCAAGTACGATTAATTTACCCGATACCGTAGGCTATCGATTGCCTTTTGAGATTGGTGCGATGATTAAGACCATGAGCCAATACATCAAGGGAAGAGCCGTTATTTCAGTTCACAACCACAACGATTTGGGTTTAGCTGTAGCCAATTCATTGGAGAGTATTATGAATGGGGCAAGACAAGTCGAATGTACGATTAACGGTTTGGGTGAACGTGCGGGAAATGCGGCGTTGGAAGAGATAGTGATGACCTTAAAAACACGCCACGATGTTTTTGGTGGCTTTATGACCAATATCAATACCAAAGAGATATACCCCACAAGTCGTTTGATTGCCAATATTACAAGCATCGAACCTCAACCCAATAAAGCCATAGTAGGCAAAAATGCTTTTGCACACGAGAGCGGGATTCATCAAGATGGAATGTTGAAAAATAAGCAAACCTACGAGATTATCTCTCCTAGTGATATTGGTTTGGATTTGGAAGATACCTTGATTTTGGGCAAACACTCGGGACGAGCGGCATTTAAAGATAAATTGGCAAAATTGGGCTTTCATATAGAAGATGAGAAGTTAAACCCGATATTTGCCAAATTTAAAGAGTTGGCGGATAAGAAAAAAGATATTTACGATGATGATTTGAGAGCTTTGGTTACAAGCCAAATCTCGTGTGTTGAGCCTCAATTTGAGTTGATTGGATTGCAATTGATGGATTGTTCCAACGGCGTACCCAGTGCGGCTATCACGATTAAGCACAACGATAACCAAATAACCGATGCAGGGATTGGCGATGGAACGATTGATGCGATTTTCAAAACCATCGATAGAATTTCAGGCTATAGCGGACGCTTGATGGATTACAAAGTCACATCGGTAAGCAAAGGCAAGGATGCTTTGGCAAATGTAACGGTAAAGGTAGTATTTAATGACAATGAACCTGCTATTATAGGGCATGGTCTGAGTATCGATACGATGATAGCCAGTGCTAGAGCCTATATCGGGGCTTTAAACTCCTATTTGAGCATGGAGGGAATGTTAAAGAGTCGCACAAATGATTTTGGTGATGGAATTTAATCAAAAAGTGCTATAATCAAAATAAAAAAGGAGAAAGAATATGATAAAGCAAACAATGGTATCTATGGTTGTTTTTGGGTTTTTATTGGCAAGTTGTGGCGGCGGCGGAGGAGGGGGTGTAGTTGATAAGACACCAACGGACAAGACACCGAGCAATAACAGTCAAGGAACTATCAAAGAGCCTAGCTTTACGGGCGATGGTTCACAAACTACTATTGACAATACAGCAACGTTGTCTCCTGCCAATTATGTTATTCCTTCTATTTCAGAAGTCGATAAGCAGAGGTTTTTGGATGCTGTCAATAACGCCCGTGCAGAGGCTAGAGATTGCGGTGATGGCAAAGGTGTAGTCCCCGCAGCCAATCCTCTCACGTGGAACGATAGGCTCTACGGTGCAGCTTATGAACACAACTACGATATGGCCAATACTGATAAATTTCAACACAATGGCACGGGAACGCAGTACGATATTACAGGAACAAAGCTAGGTAGAGCCAGTGGGGCTAACGATCGTTTTGTGAGCAGTGGATATTTTGAAGAATCTTTAGCGACAGATTACGGTGAAAATCTTGCTGTAGGGAATTTGGATATTGAAGGTGCCATGAAGCTTTGGTTGGGTAGCTCGGGTCATTGTGCCAATCTTATGAGTGCCGATTTTAAAGAGATGGGTATGTCTAGAGTCCAAAGTGTAAACAATAGTGGATACTACTACTTTACGCATACGCTAGGTGTTAACCAATAGTAAAAATAAGAATTTTCGAGATTGCTAGAGAGTATTCAAAGATTTACTATAGCAATCTTGCCCAAGATTATCCTTAGTATTGTCACTGAGGTTTTGACTCTCCAGCGTTCTTGCATAGACTTTTGTTAGCCAAATCTTTGGAAGATATAGAAAAGCTTAATGCAGGAGAGTGTATAATAATACATTTTGTATTTCTAAAAGGTTAAAAGATTTATGCGATTTATACTCTATTTTATTTTATCATTAACACTCCTTTGGAGCAAAGAACCCATATTGCCTCTTGAAATGATTCCCTATGATGAACAAAAAGCACAATTAGGCAAAGAGCTTTTTAGCGACCCTATTTTGTCACAAGACAATACGGTTTCATGTGCTACTTGTCACTTACTCAACAGTGGGGGCGATAATGACATTGTTTTTTCATTTGGCATCAAAGGTCAGATGGGTAGCATGAATACTCCTACTGTTTTCAACTCAGCATTGAATTTCAAGCAGTTTTGGGATGGTAGAGCCAAAGATTTGGTCGATCAAGCTCATCAAGTTATTGAAAATCCCGCAGAGATGGGAGATAATATCTACGACATTGTCAAACGCTTACGCAAAGATAAACACTATCCCAAAAAGTTTCACGACATCTATCAAGAAGAGATAAGCAAAGAGTATCTTATAGAGGTATTGGTAGAGTTTGAGCGTTCGCTTGTCACGCTTGATGCTCCTTTTGATCTCTATCTTAAAGGAGATAAGAATGCCATTGCTCAAGAGGCTAAACGAGGTTATGAACTTTTTAAATCCAAAGGGTGTGTTTTGTGTCACAACGGACGCAATATTGGAGGAAATCTCTTTAATCGTTTTGGTATTCATGAAGTCAACAACCAAAGCAAATCATTGGGACGCTACGAGGTAACCAAAAAAGAGGAAGACAAATACGTTTTTAAAGTCCCCTCATTACGCAATATCGAGCTTACTGCCCCCTATATGCACGATGGACGTGCCACCACTTTGGAGGATGCTGTTAAAATTATGACAGACTATCAATTGGGAAGAGAGATGAAGCAAGAGGATATTAATGCTATAGTAGAGTTTTTGAAATCCCTAACGGGTAAACTTCCTAAAATAATAAGGTAGCACAATGCACGGTATCAGCGTAAATCATAAAAAAATTGATCTTTTTTTTCTTCTTATATTGTTTTTTATTGTAATGCTTGTTTTTTTGGTAATCTATGTCAATAAAACCAATCGTGACATAAAAGATTACACCGTATATCACAAAGAGATTAAAAACCTCGCCATATTGCATCTAAAACTTGAAAATACTTTTTTGAAAAAATATCGCTACATTGATTACGACGCACTACAAGATATTAATCATGAATTTCAAACGATATTAAAGTTTTTGGATAATGAAAAGTTCCTTTATAAGTTCGATAAAAACCTCAAAGATAAAATCGCTCTACTCCACAGTGCTTATGAACAAAAAGAGTCTCTTGTCGAAGAGTTTAAAGCAACCAACGCTCGTCTTACAAACTCTATTCATTATCTCTACGACCTACACCAAAGCATCGAAGAACTCACTATCTCTATCGATGAAAAACGACTCTTTTTAAATATATTTTTTCAAATTGAACAATTGCTCATGGATATGCCCAACGATTTAACACACCTACAAGCCGATGTGGCAAAAATCAACCAAATCAAACAAAACAACAAACTCTACGACTATTTTTACCAACACACGACACTTTTTATCCAAGATATTGAGATTCTCAAAAACATTTTGGAAACCAATGAACGCCTTGACCTCTACAGTACAATCAAAAACATCTCTTACGGGCTTGAGCAATACTCTACAAAGATGCACGAGAGACAATACACGACCTTTTTGTATTTTATTATTTTTGGCTTTTTGAATTTGGTTTTTTTGGTTTTTAATTACAAAAAAATCCATAAATTAGCCCAAGATTTTTTTACTTTTAAATACGTTATTGAAAAGAGTGAAAACATTATTATCATTACCGACAAAAACAGAAAGATTGGGTATGTCAACAAGACATTTGAAAATAAATTAGGTTATAACAAAAAAGAGGTAATCGGGCAACAAGATAGCCTCGTAGCCTCCGATTTGATGAGTCAGCAGACCTATGAAGATATCAACGAGACGCTTTTGAGAGGTCAAAAGTGGGAGGGGGAACTCATCAGTCGCAAAAAAGATGGTTCATTTATTTACGAAAAAACCTCCATCGTACCCATTACTGACAAAGGGAAAGTTCAAGGTTACTTATTTATTAAATTTGATAGAACTGAGTACTCTACAAAATCTAGAGTTTAAATATCTTGCTGTAGGGTATTTGCTTAGTCAATAACACAAACAGTCATCTCAAGCTTGATTTGGAGTCTTAGAGACGGTGTCATGCTTTGGAATGATGGGTGACGCTTTTGCCTATTTGGTTCTCTAAAGGTTTTACATTTGAGGATAAAATTATTGGGGAGGGTGGTTTTTATTGGATTGGGCGAGGAGCAAGACCTTGCCCAAATAGTTCTACAGTGCCTCTTCGTTTCGCTCGTCGGTTCGGATTCGTAATACGCTATCGATGGTGCTTACAAAAATTTTACCATCACCAATCTTGCCTGTTTTGGCGGCTTGTGCGATGGCTTTGATGGCAATATCGGCGTACTCATCGGTACTCACTATGATTTCAATTTTAATCTTTGGGATAAACTCCACCACATACTCCGCCCCTCGATAGATTTCCGAGTGACCTTGTTGTCTTCCGTAACCTTTGACTTCGCTTACCGTCAAACCTGTGATACCTGCCTCCACCAAAGCCTCTTTAACATCTTCGAGTTTAAAGGGCTTGATGATTGCTTCAATTTTTTTCATTTTATTATCCTTTGTGATTTATTTTTAATCAACCTATGCTTTATAGGTTGATAGCTTTTTCACCATGTGTTGTTTCATCCAAACCGATTTGCTCTGTCTCTTTATCGACTCTTCCGCCGCCTGTAAGCAAACTTGATACATAAAAGACCAATGCTGTAACTAAGGCACTATAGACGATAGTAAGAATAATAGCCGCTACTTGAGACCCTAATTGGCTAATCATGTTGTAATCCTCTTTCATAGTATACGATGCGATAAAGATGGCTGTTGTCAACGATCCCCAGATACCTACAAGACCGTGTACCCAAAAAGCGTCCAAACTATCATAGACTTTGAAGAGTTTTTTGAGCTTCGCTGCACCGATAAATCCTACAACACCGC
>DYTG01000084.1 GCA_020726085.1 Sulfurovum sp. | reverse complement strand
TTAAACTTATAGATAGTATTTAAAATAGTGATAGCGGTTTTGTCGTTGTCTTCGTAATCGTGGGCTATCTCATTTCTAAGGTCTCTCAACTCAAACCACTCATCAACATTGATAATATCAATCGCTTCAAGCCTGTTGAGAATATCCAAAAATGGCTTATTGATATTTTCTCCCTCATACAAAAGTACCGATTTAAAGAGTTTAGCCCCCATACAATCTTGAAGTTTGGAAAATCGATAGATGATTTGGTCGCTATACGCCAAATGTTCGATGGAAGTGACTATTTTTTGAAAATCATCTAGGGCAATAGGAAAAGTATAGCTCTTTTTGAGGGCTTCAAAAGCATTTTCGAGCCGTGTGAGGTGTTTGTAGCTTTCCGATAAACTATCGGTTACTTTTTGTTGATAGATTAAAGTTTTATTCCCCATTGTATCGCTTCCTTTTCTATAAGTCTGGTGTTGTCGGTATTAAATACTATATCAATCTTTTGATCGCCCAGTTCTCGTTTGATGCGTGATAAAAATTTGATCTTTTTTTCAAATAAATTGGTGTGTTCTTGGAGTACAAAATACAAATCAATATCCCCGCCCTTTTTGCTATCGTCGATGCGACTACCAAAAAGATAGATTTCACCGTTTTGGAAAAACTCTTGAAAATACTTTTTGATAACCTCAATGTATCTGGGTGATAGTCGCATGGGAGAGATACTCCTTGGAAATTTTTATGTCATAATATATCAAGAAGTTACTTAAATCCGCTTTTAACGCTTTGGTTTTGGAGTAATAGTATTGTATCTAAACAATTTTATTTAAGATACTTGACATTAAATGACTAAAGTTATATAATACGATAATACATAACTTAAAGGAAAAGCAATGAGTAATATTTTAGAACAACTTACCAATCAAATGAGAAGTACCCTTGATTCCGCACTCTCATTGGCACTGCACAACAAAAATCAAGAGGTACAACCCATCCATATCATTTGGGCGTTGCTTACCAATAGTGGCTCGATTTTGCATCAAGTACTCAACAAAATGAACACAGACAAAGCCGCTATAGAACTAGAGACCAAATCACAAGCATCCAAACTCCCTGCCGTATCAACTATCACAAAAGAGAACATCAAACTTTCTCACAATTTGATACGTTCACTTGAAGTTGCTCAAGGTTTGATGAACGCCAGGGGAGATAAGTTTTTGGCGGTGGATAGTTGGCTAATTGCCAATTCAAGCGAGAGCTTTTTTAAGGATATTTTTGGCAAATATCTCGATATAAGCGAGTTTAAAAAGAGCCTAGAGTCTATCCGTGGAGGCAAAAGTATCGATTCTCAAAGCGGTGATGAGACGCTTGAAGCACTCAATCAATACGGCATTGACCTTACTCAAAAAGCACTCTATGGAGAGCTTGACCCCGTCATTGGAAGAGATGAAGAGGTGCAAAGGGTGATGCAAATACTTATCCGTAAAACCAAAAATAACCCTATCCTAATCGGTGAACCAGGGGTAGGTAAAACCGCTATTGTAGAGGGATTGGCCCAACGTATTATCAACAAAGAAGTACCCCTTAGTTTGCAAAATATGCGTGTCGTTACGCTGGACATGAGCCGTCTTATTGCAGGGGCGAAGTATCGAGGAGAGTTTGAAGAACGCCTAAAAGCCGTCGTCGATGAAGTCAAAAAGAGTGCCAATGTCATTTTATTTATCGATGAAATCCATACTATCGTAGGTGCAGGAGCGAGTGAGGGGAGTATGGACGCTGCCAATATTCTCAAACCCACTCTTGCTCGTGGAGAGCTTCATACCATCGGGGCTACAACGCTCAAAGAGTATCGCAAATATTTTGAAAAAGATCAAGCGTTGCAACGCCGTTTTCAACCCGTAAATGTCGATGAGCCTACTATCAATGAAGCGTTGCAGATTTTAAGAGGTCTCAAAAGTCGCCTAGAAGCCCACCACAATGTCACCATTAACGATAGTGCTTTGGTAGCTTCGGCAAAGTTAAGCGATAGATACATTAGCGATCGATTTTTGCCTGATAAGGCGATTGATTTGATCGATGAAGCAGCCGCAGAGCTTAAAATGCAAATCGAATCCGAACCCAAAGAACTCTCTCGTGCCAAGAGAGAACTTTCAACATTGCAAGTAGAAAAAGAAGCACTCCTGATGGAAGATGGCGACAAAAACAACCAACGCCTTTTGGAGATAGAAAAAGAACTTGCCAATCTCAAAGAGCAAAAAGCGATGCTAGAGACACAATTTGAAAACGAAAAGCGGGTATTTGAGAGCATTGCCAAAGCCAAAAGCGAAATTGAATCGCTCAAAAATCAAGCAGCTCTTGCCAAAAGAGAGAATGAATACGCCAAATCCGCCGAGATTGAGTACGGACAAATCCCCGCCAAAGAGCAAGAGATAGTGGCGTATGAAAAGCAGTGGGAGATGATGGTAGCTAGTGGGACGTTGCTCAAAAACGCCGTCGATGAGGAGATGATAGCCTCTATCGTGAGTCGTTGGACAGGCATTGAGGTAAGCAAAATGCTCCAAAGCCAAAAAGAGAAAATCCTCAATATCGAAAGTATCCTAAATGAGAGCGTAGTAGGACAAAACGAGGCACTCAAAGCCATTTCGAGAGCTATCAAACGCAACAAAGCAGGGCTTAGCGATACCAACCGCCCCATTGGAAGCTTTATGTTTTTGGGTCCTACAGGAGTAGGCAAGACACAAGTAGCCAAATCGTTGGCAAAGTTTCTCTTTGATAGCGAAGATGCCTTGATACGCATTGATATGAGTGAATATATGGAGAAACACTCTGCTTCACGCCTTGTAGGAGCGCCTCCAGGGTATGTAGGATACGATGAGGGAGGGCAACTCACCGAAGCGGTACGACGAAAGCCCTATAGTGTCGTGTTGTTTGATGAGATTGAAAAAGCACACACAGATGTTTTTAATACCCTTTTGCAAGTCCTTGATGATGGACGACTCACCGACAACAAAGGAGTGACGGTGGATTTTAAAAACACTATCATTATTATGACTTCCAATATTGCCAGTGATAAGATTATGGGCATAGAGGATAAATCCCAACGAGAAGAGGCGGTCAATGGGGAGCTAAAAAACTACTTCAAACCCGAATTTCTAAACCGTTTGGATGATATTGTGATTTTTAATCCACTGGGAATGGAGGCTATTACCAACATCGTGGATATTTTATTCCAAGCCATTGCCCACAAATTGCATGAACGAAACATCGACATTAGCCTAACCCAAAAGGCAAAAGAGTACATAGCCCAAGTAGGCTTTGACCCCGTTTACGGTGCAAGACCACTCAAACGAGCTTTGTACGAAGAGATAGAAGATAGACTAGCCGATTTGATACTCGAAGATAGGGTATCGGAGGGAAGTCGGGTAACATTTGACGCGATTGAGGGCGAGATAGTGGCGGAGGTTTCTTAATCGACTCTGCGTACTTTGCTCAACATTTCATCGTTCTCATTCCACCTCGGGAGAGGTGTAGCGAGAAAAACATTTAGATTTGTTTAAAGCCCAAAACTCGGGCTTTAGGCGTGGCTACGATGTAGTTGGATATTCTCAATCCAACCTACTCACTGTTCTCTTTTCATCTATTAATTCTCTTTTGCCTATCTCTTCCAAAAAGGTCGTAGCGTAAGCACCTTTGGGGAGAGTGAAATCGATAGTGAGGTGTTCTTTTTCTTTGCGGTATTCAAATGCCAAATCCTCTACCCAAATCCATGCGTAGCGTCTATCGCCATAGAGAGAGGAGAGTTCGCTATCATCAAAAGGTGCTTCAAGTACTCTAGCATCGCTTACGGCTCGTTTAGTTTTGCTCCCTGCTAGAAGACCCGTGGGAGAAACCTTGCTTTGTGCAAACTCCAAAGCACACGGTTGCAAATCGCTGCAATAGTACTCTTTGTTTTGCGGATAACTTTGAAGATGCTCACCGATAAAAAGCTTAAAAAAGTGGGGTTGTTGCGAGAGGGCTTCCACTAGGGGTTTGGGATAGTTTAAGATTTTGGAGGCTTTTTCGGGCGAGTTGGCTTTGAGGGTGTGTGACAAGGCGATGCGACTGGCTAACCATTGATTGAAAAGATGGCTTTGATAGGCACTTACTAGCAACTTCTCTTTTGCCCCTTTGAGCTTTTTGTTGGTGTGTGCGATTTTTTGACCTTGTGCGAAGCTTTTGCCATCTTCTCCGAAGCGTTGATAGCCAAAGTAGTTGGGAATGCCCTCTTTGAGCATCTCTTTGGTGACGTTTTGAATGGCTTCAAAAACTTTTGGCGTGACTTTGTGCAACACAATAGAAAATCGATTGGCTTTGAGCTGACCTATCTTGATGGGAAATTTGGAGTAGAACTTCTCTAGGATTTCGATTTTATCGGTGGTGAGATTTTTGAGTAACTCTTTTTCATAGACTTTGGGCAGTGAGATATATTGAATGGCGGTTGCGTTTTTGTCTTTGAGTCCTGCATAGCCAATCTCTCGCTGGGCAATATTGGCAGCATTGGCAAGGACGGAGATGAGTTTGAAGGTACTCATGTCTCGTTTTTTGATCTTGAGTATCACATTAGAGCCACTATTGGCAAAGGGAAAAAGAGGAATCTCTTCTACAAAGAAACGCTCAATGCTTTGAGCAAAATCAAAAAAGATAGGTGGGTGATTGTAAGCGTATATTTTATTCATGGGGGATTGTAGCATAAGCACTCTTGTATCCTGCTTTTTTGATTTTTTTGAACTTATTAAAGTGCGTTGATTTAAATTTGTGTAAGTGAGGTTCGATAAGTAGCAACTCGCCCTCAAAATCCTCAATTGTCTTTTTGGTTTGGTTTATCATCATGAGTCGCATACTGCGTTCGAGTGTTTTGATAATGGCTTTGGTGTGACCAAAAAAGGTATATTCCTCTTTGATAAAGGGTGCTAGAGAGTTTTTGCCCATCACATCAACGGCAATAGTGGGGATAGTAATATCATCGAGGTAGCTTAGTGGCAAATTGGCTCCCAAATAGCCATCGACATAGTAGCTTTCATCAATTTTGACTTGTGGGAAAATGACAGGAATGGACATGGAGGCCAAAATAGCGTCTTTGATGGCAATATCGTCATGCCTAGAAAAGATACGCACTTCACCGTTGTCAAAATTGGTAGCGATGAGTTTGAGAGGGATAGGCGATTGAGCCATTTTCATCTCACCAAAGAGACTCTCGATTATTTTGTAAATTTTACTGCTGTTGATAAGCGAGGCGTTGCTAAAGGAGATTTTAATCCATTTGAAGATATTGCTAAACTCACTAAATATCCTCAAAAACTCCTCTTGGGGCAACTTTAAAGCATACACGCTTCCAATTATTGCCCCCATGCTTGTACCTACAATTTGTTCTGGAAATCTATCAAGCTCATAGAGTCGTTTGATAACACCCACATGGGCAAAACCCAATGCCGCACCTCCTGAAAGGACGAGATTAAAGTTTGGATATGTCATCGGGAAGCTTATCGGTTCTAAAGAGCTGTTCTCCTAGCAAAAAGTAAACCGTTGGAATATGAAAAGCATCAGTCATGGTATCAAAGCATATATCTATCTCACAATTTCCTGCACACCGTGTCCTATACCCCTCCAGTTCACCCTCAATCGCAAATATCTCAGAGTTTCCGATTTTGTATTGTTCTAACACGTTGATATTTTCCAATCCTACCAGTTTTTTAAGTTCAAGATATTCTTTGCGTTGTTTTGGGGAGGTGAAGTTTTGGGTGATGAAGCCATCTTGTAATCCTGAGGTCAAAAAGAGCCATCCACCATAAGCCAAAAGCATGGTTTCGTCTTCTACTCCTTTGGTTTGGCTATCCCAAAAAGTGTGCATGATGGGCGAATAAAAAACTCTACCGCTTCGACCATCCTCCAAAACAAAACGCAAAAGCTCAATCCGTGCCGCTTTGTTCATCATGATACGCTTAAAGGTGTGTAGGTGTTTGATTTTTGTGACTTTGAGTGCGTTTTGAGCCTCTAGCCACGCTTTGACTTCATCGCTAATGAGTTTGAGTTTTTTATTAAACAGAGTCTTTAGCATACGCATTCCTATTCATATTGGGTGATATTGAGATCAATTTTATAAATCGCACTATCATTAATATAGGAGATATAGATGAAGTCATTGAGGATAGTAATGGCTTCCAATCCGTAATTGTTGTTGCCTTTTTCAAAGAGATTGTCGTTGTTGAAGATACGTTTGGAGACTCCCGTATGGGGCAAGGTTTGGTAAATATCACCATCTTCGGATAAAATATAGAGAAAATAGCGTGTATGGGCTATACCGACAATATCATCTATCCCACTCTCCAAAGCCCCCAAATAGCTCCCGTTGAGATCAAAAAGAGTCACTTCACCGCTCACATCGTGAGTGACGGAATAGATTGTATCTTCATAAATATCCAATCCATCGGGAAACGCCGTAGCGTGTAGGGGTGCGATGATAGAGCCATTGAGATCCATACGCTCCATCTCATAGCTAACCTTAGGAATAGTATAGGAGTAATAGTAGAGCCTATCGTGATACGCCAATCCATTGACAAGATAGTTATCGGTTAGGTTGGCTATGAGGCTTGAGTTGTACTCATTCATTTCAAGAGCGTACAACTCTCCCTTTTGCGTAGCGTAGAGAATGTGCGTGGTGTTGTTATCCATCCCTGCACTGGGTGCTTTGATGGGTATTTTGCGATAGATGGTAGCATCAAGAGGGGTGGAGAGTTTGCCCTGTGCTACCACATTGCCCTCACAATACTTCTTGTAGTAGCTTCCATCGTGGCTAAGCTCTACTTGACACCCCTCCATGCAAAACTCACTCCCAAAGAGCATCTCCTCATCAAACCAATAGCTATCATCTAGGGAGGCTACGTAGATAAGGTCACCGCCGCAGTTGAATGTGCGATACTCTACTGTAGCACTCTTTTGATTGAGTACAAATTTGCCTGTACGCATAAGACTTTGCCAACCCCCTCGCTCTTGCAAGATTTTATCCTCCGCAAGAAGTCTATCCTCTATCGTCACAAGAGTGCTATCCCAAGCACTTTGATGGGTTGGGTTTTGGGTAACGCTCAGAGTAATGTTGTGTTCACCCACGCTCCAATCGTTTTTGGATAGATAGGCTTCATAGCTAAGCGTCACATTACCCTCTCCCCAAACGTAGCTTAGATTACTCTCACCACTTTGGACTTTGGCAACAAGCACCACAAGCTCCCCAATTCTAGCTACCTTATCGACCCCACTATCGACGCTAAAGGGCGTAATATCGGCGATATGGCTCTCATCGGTTCGATTGTTTTCATGGGTTATATTGATTTCATCGCTACTATTGACCTCAAATGTTGTATTTATTTCATTATCAATAGTATTTTGCTGAGTTATGTTGGTTTCATCGCTACTATTGACCTCAAATGTTGTATTTATTTCATCGTGAATATCGGTTTGGGGTATGGTGTTGTTTTCGACAATAGGGATTGTATCGCTTAGATTGCCCTCTTCAAACGTCTCGTTTTTTTCCAAAGGAGCAATAATAGTTGCATTGTTCTCCTCAAAAGAACTATTGAGATCTTCAAGCGTACTGTTGGTTTGCAAGGTATGTTCAAGAGGTTGCCTATCCCTACACCCCACCAAAAGCCCCAAAACCAAACTTATTATTAAAATTTTAAAATAGTACATACTCCACTCCTGAGATGATTTCTTATATTTTATCTTTGAATATTTGATACAATGCTTAATCTCTTAGATATTTTGAAACTTCAAATCTATAATGCACCAGCAAA
>DYTG01000217.1 GCA_020726085.1 Sulfurovum sp. | reverse complement strand
AAGGAGGAATATAGAGACTCAAAGCATACACTATCGAAACAACCACTAGAGCATAAAAGCTCAATCGACTCCAAATTGAAGCGATGCTAAGTGTAACATAGAGAACAAAGCTTTGAACATCCAATCCTATAGTGTAATTTTCCGCCTCTCCTAGCTTAAAAAAGCTCAAAAGATACTCATCGAGTAGCCCACCCATACCTACAAGATGCAACGCAATCGACAAGGGGTAAAAAAAGGTAAAAAGGGTACTGCTCAAAGGTGAACTCAACTGATAGAGCGATGTAGCATCAAAAACAAGATGGGTAATGGGCAACATAAAAAGATAGATAGCGATAGGAAAAAGCACAAAAAGTAACGCTTTGGGACGAATCATTTGGGCATGGTAGCTTAGCAAATAGATATAAAAAACGCCACTAATGGACAACCACAACGCCAAAGAGACAATAAGCTTGGGAAAGAGTGCCACAAGCATAAGCGTCACCACCGCCAAAAACCCAAAGCTAAGTAGCTCAAACCCCAGTACCAACGCTATCCAACCCACCATAAGCATCGCATAGGAGCGTAGCAAAGAGGGTGGCATATCGACAAAGTAGGTATAGACTCCCAAAGCTATCAAAACCCCCAAACCAATATCAACAAAGGCGTTGCGATAGGGAAAATAGCGTCGATGTAACAGGTGGTAGAGTAGCCAAAAGACAAAAAAGAGTACCGCCGATAAAATAGAGAGATGCAAACCACTTAGAGCAATAAGATGGCTAATGCCTAGCGTGGAAACTTGATAGCGAAACTTCTTGCTCAAAGGCGTAGCAAGAAAGATAGCGTTGTAAAACTCTTGGAGTATAGGGTGAGTGTGTTGGGCTTCAATGGCCTTTTGAATCGATTGCTTGGTGCGATTGGGAGGTTTACTTAGCCTCTCTTTTACAAATCCTTCGACATAAAAACTCCCTAAATAGTGGGCAAAAGTGATACGTTTGTTGGGAAAAATCTGAATACGCACCCGTTTGTCTTTGAAATCGTAATCGTGGGCGTTCAAAAAAAGTGTAAGATTCTCTTGCGTTTGCAATTTCAAAATCTTGTAGTAACTGCTTCGCGACTCTTTGGGAAACTCTTGGAGTACATCGGCGTAGGTGTAATAAAAGGGTTTGGCAATAAAAGCTCGATACTCCTGATAATAAAACCCCAAACGCACCCCAATAATCACCAAAAACACCCCCGCAAACACCAAAAACTCCCGATAATCCAAAAAAAGAGGCGGTTTTCCGAGTTTCATCGGTACAATCTACTGCTTGTTGGCTACTTGAAGTTGTGATAGCGTCATATTCCATGCGGT
>DYTG01000216.1 GCA_020726085.1 Sulfurovum sp. | reverse complement strand
TGCCACCTGTTTGTGTCCATTGAGCCTTAGCAATGTAGCCGTCACTATCACTTGCGGTTGCATTGAGTGTTACGGTTGTTATTTCGTCTGCGTTTTTGTTACTCTCTGCATTGACTACTGGAGGTTGATTGCTAACTTCTTGCTCTTTGCATGAACCTATCTCGTCGGTAGAGATATAGGCTATACTTAAAATCTCTTCAAAGACACCATAATCTATCCATAAATAACCATCATTTGCCCATCCTTTACCCCATGAATTGATAATTTTAAAAGCCTTGATAGTATCATCATACCCTACAACTACAATAGCATGACCACCACTTGGATTGGTATTTAAATTTCTATTGTTGTAAATAAACTCTTTGTTAGCCAATCTGCTATATTGTCCATCAAAGCCGTTATAAATGGTTACACCTACAACTATAGGTTGATTATTGGTTAAATAGTTTTTCAAAGTGTCAATACTAAATGTCATATTTTTGTGATAAATATATTGATAACTTGTAATCTTTGCACACTTTGCATTATCTATAGCTACACTAGAGGGCTGTGTATCGCAATGTGTTTCACTGTAGGGCATATCATTCCAGCTTGATATACCAACATTTTGCAATCTACTTAGAGCATCTTCAAAATATGAACCCGATTGACAATCGCTTACTTTAATGGCATTGTATATAAAAGCAGGACTGTAAACATTGGAATAGTCATCGCCCACTCCATAAGTCGTTTGGTTTTCTATATGTTCATGATAGCTTTTGAGGTAGTACCCAGTAGCCCATCCTACACAAGAGCCTTGGCTTCCTTGGCTTCGTACTGGTGGCATATGGCTTGACAAATCATACGAATTGGGCAGATTGGCTCTATTAAATTTTGCCGTTGGGGCTAAGGGCATAGATGGGATATTATTGAGATCTTCTAGTGACAAACCTGTACCTTTTCCTTGGATTTTACCTATAAAAAAGGGTACTTGATTAAGCTCACTTAAATTAACTTTGATAGTAGATGAGGCTTCATCAAACTCTGTATCCAAAACCGTTGTATCCCAAAAGTTGTGTTCTTTGTTGTAGCGATAGAGACGAGCCTCTTGCAACTCTTCTGTATTGGATATAGCAACAGGTGTCTCCATGATAGCGTTTTTATTGTCGATATTGCTAAATTGGAATATATCACTGAGTTGTTGGATGTGTGAGGGAATAGCCAAAACCTCATTGCTTTGAAGCGTTCGTACTTCCACTTTGGCTATATCAAGAGATTCATCTACCTTTGTTAGTGTTAAGTTATTTAAATTACTGCTAGGTTCAACAATGGTTAAACTCTTGTCGGTAACTTGTG
>DYTG01000083.1 GCA_020726085.1 Sulfurovum sp. | reverse complement strand
TCCTTGACCTCAAACCCCGCATGGTCGGTCGCTATGTAAAATTTTTTCATTTTTTTCCTTATTGTTTAAATAAATTCTTATTCATTTGAAGACTCCACTTGAACAAAGAGTTGTAAAGTTGAGAATTTTTAAAATACTCCACTGAGTAAGCAACTCGTAAAGCTTTTTCTATCTCATTTCCATTAAAGTTTTTTAATAAATATTTGGCAATCAATTTTGTTACATCGTGTCCGCAAGATATTTGCAATTTATCCATTGATAACCTTTGTAAATCCTCTATTGTCTCTTGTAAACTTTGTGGCGTTAAGGATAAATTTGCATTTTTATTTCTCGAATGTTCCAAAAGTGTTTTTAAAAAACTCTCTTGATTAAAATCCACTCCTACGCTCCCTTGTTGAATAAAAGAACCGAAATTCAAGCCCTCAAACAATAAAGTATCATTGCCTTGTTTGTGATTAAACCATCGCAAATAACCAATATTTATTGCTATATTGTAAACCTCTTGCTTAAGAAATGCTAACCTATTTGATTGAGTATGAGCATATTCAAAAATAAGTGACTCCAACGCTTTGGATTCTATCATCGACACTTCCATATCGTGGTAATCGGTAATAAATAAATTTTCTATCTTTTGAGTCTCTTCCAAATGGTCAAAATCAGCATCTTTGATACCAATGACGTGTTGATAGCCCTCTTCTTGAAGTTTTTGAAGGGCTTGAATGACTTTCTCTTTTCCATTAAGTGATTCAACCTCAACGCAATTCAAATCAAAGAGCTTTTTGAATAATCTAATATCTGTTTCACCCTCTAATAATACTAAAACTTTCTCTTCATTGGAGGGATGCTTAAGTATTAATCGAATAGCTACCAACTTAGATGACAACTCATTGGAGGTTTCTCTTAGGCTATTGGACAATCTCAGACTCCTCCAAATTAACGGTCAAATCCCACCTCTCATCAATAATAAAAGGTGAATGCGTTGCAATAACAATATCCATCTTTTGGAGTTTGATAATATCTTCAATATCTTTCAAGAATGCTTTTTGCCATACAACATGGAGTGATATTTCAGGCTCATCAAGAAGCACCAAAGAGTTCTCTTGCACTTTAAACAAAAGCTCAAAAAGCAAAACAACCTCATGCTGTTCACCCGATGAGAGGTCGGTAAGTTTTAAAATATCACCTTTTTTTGTTTTAAAGATAAAGCCTTTTTCTTTGTCTATTTCAATGGATTTAAAATTAAAGCGTCGTTCATTGAGAATATCACTAAAAAGTTCTATTTTTTGAATGAGTGCATCAAATACAGAGAGTTTTTGCTCATTATCCGCAATATACAGTGACAAAACCTTTGTCTCGCTCTCTTCGATGCTATCATTTGAAAAGAGTGAGGTATCATCAAGTTTTAATAGCCCATATTCAGATATCTTTTGTCGTTTTGCTTGTAGATCGTTGAGTTTATCTTTGAGTTCATCAATGGAGTAGGAGTGACTATTTTGCCCAAAAAGTCTTTTTGGGAAGCTACTATCAAGCGATTGAGTAGTTTGTGCATATTCACCAATCTTTTGTTTAATCAGTTTACTTAACTCTTGAGAATATTTTTCTATTGTATCGGTGATAACGACCTTTTCTCTCGTGCGATAGTCAGAGATTGGTTTTCTTAAAATCAATCGTTGTTCTTGAATAAAATAGACGCTCATCTCTTTCAAGAAACTACTTATCTCCTTGGGAATATTACCATTAATGCGTTCTAATATCTCATCTGGAAATTCATCATTGTATTGCTCTATTACATCATGGGTTGTTAATCGTTCACCTGATAATTCATTAAGCCATCTATCGGGTGCTACTCTTCGTATAAACGGTGGTGTGAAATCTTCGATTATATGAGAGAGAATCGTATGTCTTATCTCTTTTTCCATCTCTTTTGTTGGATAATGAAATATTGTTGCTTTATTATTTTTCTTTCTTAATATAAACTCTATTTTATCTTTTTTTTGTATCTCTAATGTGTCATGATTATTAAAAGTAAAAATAATTTTATCAAATACTAATTTAGTAAAAAATACAAATTTGTTATTAAATAAACTATAAATTATTTTAAGAGCTATTGTTTTGCCATATCCATTTGGGGCAGTCAAGATGGTAATTCGCTCATCTTGATTTAAATCAATGTCGTGATTAAACGTTCCAAATAAACCGTAGATTTTGACATTTAAAAGTTTCATTCTTTGCCCCTTTGTGCTTTATTTACTCTATTGGCTTCTCAAACTGCAACGTGTCGATATTGCGTCCTATGCGTCCCCAGCGGATAGAGAAGCGTTCTTTGTTCCATAAGGCTTCGCACTCTTTTGAGTCAAGTTCTATTTTGCCACATACATTGATGAGCCTTGCGTGGTCTTTTCCTGCACCGCCAAAGCCCTCGCCTTTCAATACTTCCTCGTAGCTTCGATGTTCCATACTAAAATAGATAGCCCACGGTTTGCCAATAATCAAACGATAAGGAACCGATCCCCAAAAACGGCTATCGTTGGAGTTGTCACGGTTATCGCCTATCATATAGAAGTGATCCTCTTCGACTTTTTTGTACAAAGCATTGACGGGTTTTTGTTCCAATTGATAAGCAGGTGCATCAAGCCCATGGACAAAAACGGGGTGCATATCAATTTCTTTATTGTAAAGCACATAATTAAGCAATATCTCAAAAATTGAGCTTTCTCCCTCGGGTGCGTATTGGATACCTGGATATTTGGCTTGATAGGGATTAACCACCCAGAGTTTATCGTTGAGCTTTAGGATTTTGTTGGATGGATAGTTGCTTTTGATGTACTCATCGCCCTCGTGAAAGTGAATAAGCAATCGATTTTCGACGTAGAGTATCTCATCGCCTCCCACAGCAACGCAACGTTTGACGTAATGGACTTTTTCGTTTTGAGGATAACGGAAGATAACAATATCCTCACGTTTTGGTCGCTCACCCGAAATCAAATGCCCATCTCCATCAAAATCTGGCACAATAGGAATCTCAAGCCATGGTAAATGGGGGGTTGGGATACCGTAGCTAAATTTTTTGGCAAACAAAAAATCACCGATAAGCAACGTACGTTTCATAGAACCGCTGGGAATCACAAAGGATTGGGCTACGAAAAAGATCAAAAAAAGTACAATCACAATCGTACCCGTCCACGTGCCTGAGAAGTGATAAAGCTTGAGCAAAAACTCTTTTGTTTTTTTCAAATTAGTTGTCCTTGTTTCTATTTTGTGCCGATTTTAGGGTATTGCTAAGCAACATAGCAATCGTCATAGGTCCCACTCCACCAGGCACGGGAGTAATGAGGCTGCACTTTTTGCTTACGTTTTCAAAATCAACATCCCCCACCAAAGAGCCATCTTCTAAGCGGTTGATACCAATATCAATCACAATAGCCCCCTCTTTAATCATCTCGGCTTTGATAAGTTTGGGTACACCTACGCCTACAATGACAATATCGGCTTTGGAAGTGTGCGATGCTAAATCTTTTGTAAAAATATGCGTGATGGTGAGCGTTGCATTGGCGTTGAGCATCAAACTCGCCATGGGTTTACCCACGATGTTACTAGCCCCTACGACGCATACATCTTTGCCTTGAAGTTGAATAGCGTACTCTTTGAATATCTCCATTACCCCTAGTGGAGTACACGCCACAAAGCTATCAAGCCCTGTCACCAATCTTCCGACATTGTAAGCATGAAATCCATCCACATCTTTTGCAGGTTCTATCACTTCTAAAATTTTAGTCGTATCGATATGTTTTGGTAGTGGAAGCTGTACCAAAATGCCATCAATGTGAGGATTTCTATTCATCATTTTGATGGTTTCGATAATCTCCTCTTGGGTAATCGTATTGGGCATTTCGTGGACAATAGAGTAAAACCCTACCTCTTTACACGCTTTGGCTTTCATGGCGACATAGGCTCTTGAAGCGGGGTCGTCGCCTACGATAACAACAGCAAGACCAGGGATAATGTTTTTTTCTTCAATGAGCTTGGCGGTGGACTCTTTGATACTGTTTTTGATTTTTTGCGATAACGCTTTTCCATCCATTAATTGCATTGCGGTGACTCTTTAAATTTTTGTGACATTATAGCAAAAAAAGATAATAACACTAAAACGTTACGACAATCCACGCCCATAAGTCAAACTTCAAGAGATAGTGAGTATCCTACCAAAAATAGTTTTGAGGATACCCAATGAATGATAGTATGAAATTAATCGCAAACATTATTGATGAGTGTTCAAAGGTCATTGTCGATAAAGAGTTTCAAATCAAGCTCTCTTTGGCTACCTTTTTTGCTGGAGGGCATATTTTAATCGAAGATATTCCAGGGGTAGGCAAAACGACTCTAGCCAAAACGTTAAGCCGTGTATTGGGGCTTGATTATGCCAGAGTGCAATTTACCTCCGATTTGCTCCCCTCGGATATTTTGGGCGTAAACTACTACGATACCAAAGAGGCGACGTTTACCTTCAAAAGAGGGCCTGTGTTTACTCAATTTCTCTTAGCCGATGAGATTAATAGGGCTTCGAGCAAAACCCAAAGTGCCTTGCTAGAAGCCATGGAGGAGCGTTACGTCACCATTGATGGCAAATCAATTGCCTTGCCTTACCCCTTTTTCGTCATTGCTACCAAAAACCCTTTTGAGGAGATTGGTACTTATGAGCTACCCTCGTCGCAACTTGACCGTTTTGCCGTCTCTTTTTCATTGGGTTACCCCAGTGCCAAAGCCGAGCGTGAAATTCTCAAAAAAGCCCAAAAAGCCACTATTCATTCCCTACAATCCCTTACGCAAGATGAGCTAGAGAGCATTTTTGCCTCCTATCAAACCGTCTATCTTAGTGAAGATATTTTGGATTTTATTCAAGAGGTGCTTGATTTTACCCGTAGCAGTGGTCTTTATAAAGTGGGGCTTTCGACTCGTAGTGCTTTGATTTTGGTCGATATTGCCAAAGGATGGGCTTTGGTTCACGGTAGAGATTACGTCACGCCTCAAGATGTTAGCACTGTTTTACCTACCGTTACCTATCATCGTCTCAGTGCCATCGAGGGAAGAAAAAATGCAGGGGAGATAGCCGATGAAATACTTAAAAATGTTCATCCAGATAACCCTAACCGTCGTTAAGTCTCGTTCTACAAAATATTTTTGGTTTGTAATCGCCTCGCTTTTTATACTCTTTTTACAAGCCTATATGCACAATTTCAACATTGTCTTTATCGTCATGTTTTTTATCTTCTCCATTGCGGGAAGTTCGGGGCTTTTGGGACGGCTTAATGTCTATTTTTTGGACGTTGCTTATCTCTCTAACGAACGCTTTTTTGCAGGTGAAGTCTCTAGTTATCGACTCCTTATCACCAATAACTTTCGTGCTAGTAGCTACTCTTTGGAGTTTATCAATGACCTCTTTTCAACCTCACTAGCTACCATTAAACCCTACGAACAAAAGATTGTCCAACTCCCCTATCGCTACACCACACGAGGCGAAAAACCACTTCCCCAACTCATGATAAAAAGCACCTACCCCTTGCCGCATGAGTTTTTTTATCGTGACAAAATTGATATAAACCAAAGCATTGTTGTTTTTCCTGTGCCACTGGGTGTATCGCTCTTTTCTACCAAACTCTACAACCCCAATCTTAACGGTGAAATGAGTGATTTTGAGGGCATACGACGCTTCAACGAGGGCGAATCGCTCTCGATGGTACACTGGGCGACACTTGCCAAATCGGGTGAGTTTATGTCCAAAAAATTTCTCTATCAAAATGAAGAGAGTGTGATACGATTGGTTTTTAGAGAGATAGAGGGAGATGATGAGTTTAGACTTTCACAACTCACCCTATGGGTACTCGAATGCGAAGCTAATGGATTGAAATTTAGCATCGAAATCGACAACCAAACCCTAGAATCACACAAAATGAGCATTTTTGATATATTGAGCCTTTTGGGGAGGTATTAGAGTTTAGGATAGATGAAACAATCGGTGAGCGTTTTGGGTAGTGAGGGTCTCTATCTCTTCTAGGCTTACATTGCTTAAATCCGCCATTTTTTGGGCGATGATGCGACAATAGCTAGGCTCATTGCGTTTGCCTCGATAGGGGTGAGGGGTGAGATAGGGAGCATCGGTTTCGATGAGAAGTTTTTGCGGTGGAATATGAGGATAAACCTCTATCAATTTTCGTGCGTTTTTAAAAGTAATCACGCCACCAATACCAAAATAGAAGTTATGATGAGCCAATGGAAGCAACATAGCATCGGCATTGTAGCAGTGCAACACTCCCCCCACTTCCCCTGCCTCATGCTCCAAAAGCAGTGCCATACTATCTTGCGAAGCCTCTCGAATATGCACAATCAAAGGCTTTTGGTACTTTTTGGCAAGATTGATGTGATCGACGAATACCTCTTTTTGCAACGCTTTGTAGCTCTCAATTTCGCTCTCATCTTCGGGCAAACGATAATAATCAAGTCCACACTCCCCCACCGCTACGCATTTGGGATGCGTCACAAACTCCTCTACAAAGCTTCTATCATAGAGATTGGCATCATAAGGGTGAACGCCTACGCTAAAATAGATAGAGTCATAACGCTGCGACAGCTCCAACGCTCTTTGCAAGGTAGCAGGATGGGCGGCAGGGATAATAAATCGCCCTACCCTAGCCTCTTGGGCATTGTACAATACACTTTCAAAATCATCCAAATAACACGCATCATCAAGATGACAATGGGTATCAACTATCAAGCATCTCTCCTCGCATTTTGAGTTCTCTATGAAATCCCCAATCTTTGCGGTGGGCAATGGTGATATTTTTGGATATGGTCTCAATTAGCATTGATTCTTTGTCTTCAAGCATCATATCGACATGCCCTTTGGGATCGACTATCATCGTATCGCCGTAGAAGTTCCAGCTAAATTTTTTGTCGATGTATTCGCCTACCCGATTGGCTCTTAGGATATAACATCCGTGCAAAAAGGCTTTGGTTTTGAGAATTTCACGCCATCGTTTGTGCGATTCAAAGGTCGAAACGGTGGGCAAAATGACCAAATCAACCCGTTTTTTCATCACCACTTGCCAAAAGTAATCAAAATGCAACTCAAACCCTGCAAAAACACACACCTTAATACCATCAACATGAAAAATCATTGGCTCTTGTAGGGGCTGTGTAGGATTGGAAAAAAAGTACTTCTCGTTCCAATGGCTATAGGGAATGAGGATTTGTTGGGTGTAGTAAGCAATCGATTTGGGGGCAATTTTGGCAATCTCTTTATAAAACTTTCGTCGCTTGACGGTGACGATAGGAGCAATAAAGATAATATCGTACTCCATGGCGTAGCGTTTGAGCGTACCGATGTTCTTTTGGGTTTGCTCTTTGATCATCGCTTGGGGCATGGATTCAAGCTCTTTGAAGAAATGATTGAGTACATACTCCCCAAAAACAATAATTTTTGCCCCTCTTTTGTGGGCGTTTTGGATATAAAATTCCAATTTCGTAGCATTCATCCCTAGCGTAGGAAGCTGAAGTGCGGCGACTTTAATCTCTCGGGTCATTATCTTCTCCAAAATGTTTTTGTTCGATGATTTCAATCTTGGTTTTGGCTTTTTCTATCAAATTTTGAGCCTCTTTGATATTTTTGATCCCCTCTTCATAGAGCCTAAGCGACTCTTCAAGGGTAATTTCTGGATTCATCAATTTCTCTAGCACCTCTTTGGAGTACTCTAGCTTCTCTTCAAATGTTTTGGGTTTCATTTTGCATCTCTTTGCCAAATAGTTTAATAGATATTGTATCTTATTTGCCGTTAATTATTAATTGAAAAATCCCTCCCTTGCATCCTCTCGTACTATTACTATGCACATTGCTATACATTTTACAGTTGAATTGCCAAAGAGGGTTTATGCAAA
>DYTG01000082.1 GCA_020726085.1 Sulfurovum sp. | reverse complement strand
CGTTGTCGAAGATTTATAATAAAACGAGGTGAAATTTATCTCATCAATGCCAATAGAGAGCAGTTGCTTGAGTGTTTTTTATCTAATATTGGGGATAGGTTTATTGTTATGTTTTGTAGTTTTTTCATGGTAGCTAGAATACTACAATATCTTCACTTTAGCTAGGTTTTTTTGGCTGTGGTGTTGAACTTGCCCTCAATAAAAAAAAGACCCACAAGTGATGAGAATGCGGTGAGGATGAAAAAAAGCAGACAAAAAACAACGCCACTGTTGGGTTCGAGGGCGATGAGTCCAAAGGCATAGAAAAAAGTAAACTCTCTAGCCCCTACGCCTCCGATAGTAAGAGGGAGTATGGCTATTACCGATGAGATAAGAAAGATAGTAAGGTATTGGAGTATCGCACTTGCATTGATGGCATAAACGATAAACAAAGCACTCAAAAGTTGCAAAAGTTGTACCACCAAAGCCAAAAATGTACTCTTGTAGAGTGAAGCATTAAAGGTATCAAAAAATTTTCGACAAACCACAAGATAGAGCGGCAAAACGCCCAGAGCAAAGATAATAGCAAAGATATTGAGACAGTCGCTTAGCGTCTTAAAATCACTCAAAACAAATAAAATTGCAGCCAAAAAGCCCAACGCCGCAACGCCACTTACTCTATCAAGCAAAGTAGCCAAAACAAGTGATTTTATTGTAGTTTTGTAGCGTTGATGCAACCAATAGACTTTGTAGCCATCGCCACCAATTCCTCCTGGCAAAAAGAGATTGTAAAACATTCCCAAATAGTAGAGTTTGAGGTTGCTTATTTGACTAAGCGGTATCTCCAAATCTCGAAAGTAGCCGTTAAGGCGAACAGCACTTACGATTTTGGAGAGATTAAAAGCGACAAATGCTCCCAAAAGCCACCAAAGATTTGCCTTTTGAAGCGTGGCTTGAAACGAAGCTGTATCGATTTGACCAAAGACAAACCCAATTAAAATGGCACTAATAGCAAGTTTAAACAGTAGTTTGAGGCTCATATTGATAGATCTCTTTGACAATGTAGGGTTTTTTGTCTTGTGCTTCATAGTAGGTACGCATGATAATTTCGGCCAAAAATCCTGTAGCAATGAGTTGAATCCCTCCTAGTGTGAGCAAAACACCCAGCATCAAAAGCGGTCGTCCTCCAATATCATCCCCAAAGAGCTTAATGCCCAAAAGATAGAGATTAATCACCACTCCTGATAACAACATCACACTCCCCACACCCCCAAAAAGGTGCATGGGACGTTGGCGGTATTTTTGAAAAAAGAGCATCAACATAAGGTCACTTACGACTTTAAAGGTGCGTCCTATTCCGTATTTGGAGGCTCCATGCACCCGTGCGTGGTGCTTGACGGGGATTTCGGTCATTTTGGCACCATAAAGCTTGGCCAATACGGGGATAAAGCGGTGCAACTCTCCGTAAAGTCCCAAATTTTTGGCTACCTCTTTTTTGAAGAGTTTGAGCGTACAACCGTAGTCGCTAATGTAAACCCCTGTCGATTTACGGATTATCCAATTGGCAATTTTGCTAGGGATTTTACGCAAAAAGACTCCATCTTGACGTTTGGTACGAATACCCGCTACCACATCCCACTCCTCTTTTTGGAGCAGTTCTATCATCATAGGAATATCATGAGGGTCATTTTGCAAATCCCCATCAAGCGTTGCGATAAGCTCACCATTGGCGTAATCAATCCCAGCTTGCATGGCGGTGGATTGTCCAAAGTTGCGATTAAAAACGATAAGCTTGAGATTGGCAGGAGCGTGGGCTTTGAGTTTGGCTACAGTAGCATCGCTAGAGCCATCATCCACGACGATAATCTCATGTTCGATATCGACAAGAGCGTGGGCAATGGTATCAATCAACGGTTCAATGTTCTCCTCCTCATTCATGAGGGGTATTACAAGTGAGAGTTTCATCTGTGTCCTTTGTTATCTCTTGGGCTTTGTTTAGAGTAGATGAGCAAGTGGCTTACCCAAATAGAATCCTTGCCCGTAATCGATACCAATAGCCTTGACCACCTCGTAAACCTCTTTTGAATGTACATATTCTGCGACGGTTTTCATGCCCAATTTTTGTGCAAAAGTTACGATGGTTTCGACTACTATTTTAGCATTGGTATCAGTGTGGATATTTTTGATAAGCGAACCGTCGATTTTGATACTATCGGCGTTGATTTTGGTAATGTATTCAAAGTTGGCAAATCCGCTACCAAAATCATCAATTGCAATGCGAACACCTAGCGATTTGGCTTGTGTGATAAACTTTTTCATCGCATCGGACTGAACAATCTCTACGGTTTCGAGTATCTCCAGGGTAATTGTTTTGTGCAATTGATACTTGCTTAGTTGCAAACACAAGAAATCATTAAGATGCGTATCCAAAATATCTTCGATACTCAAATTGATAGAAAATCGTACATCGCGATTGGCAAAACACGCAAATGTCTGCTTGATAACCATCTTGATAAAATCGTGTGAGAGGTGAATATCGGGCAAGATAGGCAAAAAATCACTGGGCATCAGTACGGTACCATCCTCCAAAACAAAACGTGCTAAGGCCTCATAGGAGTAAATCGTGTCGGTTTTGAGGTCAAAAATAGGCTGGTAGTGCATTTGGAGTCTATTTTGTTGCATCGCTTCACGCACACTTAGAGCCAATTGCAAACTCTTTTGAATGACTCGCTTGTTTTCGTTTTCAATATCTTCATAAAAGAGATATTGTTTGTGCATCAACTTAGCTTGGCTTACGGTAGCATCGACATGACGCATCGAAGCCCCATCGCCAACAATTTTGGCTACCCCTATCGTAGCAGTATAGGCAATCTTGATGTTTTGATAGTTAAAAAGCATCATTTTAAGTTCGAGACTAATGATACGAATGAAGCGGTGAATATCGATTGTTTTGGTTGTCACCACTAAAGCCAGTTTATCCGAGGGGAGTTTGTAGAGCAAACCAATGGTTTCCAATCGCTCTTTCAAAAAAGTAGCAAACTCATAGAGCAACAAATCCCCCGCTTCAAATCCATAAAAGTAGTTAATGCGTGAAAAGCGATCGATATCAAACAGCACCAAATAACACCCTGCATAGTTGCCAATATCTTCGATGAGTTTGAGGCGATTGGGCAGTTTGGTATGGTCGTCGTAGTAGAGATTGCGTTTAATATTGGCTTCGTGTTCTTGGATTTGATGCACCAGCGAACCATTGAGAGCTTCTAGATCTTTACTTGTTGCGTTGCTTAGATTAAGCAGTGCTTTAAAAATATTGGTGGAAGCATCGGCTTTGATTTTTTTGTCCAAACTGCTTTGATGTTTCTCAAAAGGGGCTTCGGATAGGGCAATGAAGCGGTTGGATTGGTTGAGCAGATGACGATTGTAAAACTCCCCGAAAGTAAAAAAACCACTTGTCGGGGCGATTTCTTCAAAAGCTTCGAGTTCTGTCGTAATCTCGCTACCCAAAAAGTGCTTACGAGCAATGCACGAATAGACAAAAATCGATTCAATATTGCTATAGGGCAAAATGTTTTGATAGTTTTGCGAGTGTTCCAAAATATTCTCAATATTACCAATGCCAAATTGTACCCGCTCACCCTCATGGATGTTTCCTGTAAAACTCAAAGATTTATCGTCGTGTCGACCTACGACGGCTCTAGCGATGTGTTGGTTGTTGCGTTGAATGATGAGCGGAAACTCAATCCCTGTATCGGGAAGATTTTGCGTCACACTGTGTCCTAAATATTTATCATAAAAAGCAACCGCACTGAGATTATCAATTTGATAGACAATATTCCCTGAAGCCTTAGTTACCGTTTGCGAAACGCCTACAGGTACCCAATCAAAGGCAAAATTTTCGACAATGTTGAGGTTTGCATTACTAAGGGCTAGAGCTACGATACCGCTACGTACCAAAAAGGTGTTGTTAAAAATATAGGTATCTTCAAAGCTAGAGTGCCTCGAAGCGATACCCCCACATACAATAATATGGGGCAACTTTGCATAGAGTCCCTTTAGTAATTCCTCGGCGTTGCAATTAAAAGCATCGACAAAGAGAATGAGAACTTTGGGATTGTAAGCTTCAAAATACTCCCCCATAAGCTCTCCGCTTTGAATATCTTGGGGTTGATGATGGGCATGATAGGAGTAGAGCACCGTATCGTCAAATTGCGTAAAGTTTAGCAGTGTCGCTCCGTCATCGACTACCTTTGCATTGGCAATAGAGGCCTCACAACTGCTTCCAATAATATGGGCTTTGCGAAAATAGGCTTGAAGCTTGGTGTGCAAAGCCTCTAAATACTCAAAAGTAGAAGTAGAGACGAAGATTTGAATAAGAAGTTTTTCGTTGTCTTGTATGGGATGATTGAGTAGTATTGCATCAAGCTCATGGGGATTTTGCAGGGTTACGTTTGTGGTTTTCATGACGCTCTAAATAACTTTTCGCTCAATTTTCTCATCCAAACGGGTCGTAATCTCATAACTAATCGTATCGCAATAGTGGGCGACTTTTTGGGCATCGTGCATCAAACAGACCTCTTTTTCATCGGAGTTTATCGATACAAAATCCATCGACACTCTACCTAAAATCGCCAAATCATTAGCCAAAGGCATATTTTTAGTCGCCCTCAACCATCCGTTGCCATAGCCAATATCGTAGGTTGAAACCTTTTGAGACCTTTGCACCAATCCCTCACCGCCATAGCCTACACGACTCCCTTTTGGAAGCCTATAAGAGGCGATGCGTGAGGCGTACACGCTCATGACGGGTTTGAGTTTGGGGGCTTCAAAAACTAAGGAGAGTTCGTTGTATCCGTACGCCGCAATGCCAACACGCACCAAATCTTCATCAAAATGGTGGTTTCGGAGCGTCGCACAGGAGTTTTGGGAGTGTATTCGAAAGGGTTTTGGGTGGTGAATTTTGATAAAATCAAGTGCTTTTTGAAAGTTTTTGCGTTGCCAAAATAGTTCGCTAGAGAGTTCATCGGAATTTTTGTAGTGCGTCATGACTCCCACAAGATGGAGATTTTTGGCTTGAATAATCCCTATCGCTTCTTCTACCTCCTCCAAAGCTATGCCGTTTCGGTGCATTCCTGTATCGATTTTGAGTTCTATTGGAGTGTGAGGGGTAAGTGTTTGGAGTGTTTGGAGTGAGTTGATAGCAAAGGTAAAGGTGTCGTGCAACACGGGCGTATCGTTTAAAATCAAAACACTCTCAAAAAGCCTCTCGATGCGTCTTGCCTCGTCACTGTTTTTAACGACAGCGTGACGTATGCCAAAATCGTAGGCAAGTTTGGCGATGATTTCAATCCCGTGTCCGTAAGCGTTGTCTTTTAGCACGATTGCGAGATGTTTGATTGTGCCAACTTTTTTGGAAAGGGTATTGAGATTGTGGTAAAAATGTTCTTTGTTTATCGTGATATAAGCCATGCAAAATTATAGCATATTTTTCAAACAATTTAAAATAGAATTTCTTACATAACTAAGATATTGGTCAAAAGCCATATGAATCATTAACAAAATAGTACCAATGGATTGAATGTGTTGTTTAAAACGAATCTTCCCAAATCAAAGATAGCTTAAAGTACTTAAACCACCTAGCATAGGCTTTGCAGAGTAAAATGACAAAATAATTTTCCGTGACTACACTAAAATATTCATAAGGAAAATAAGATATACTAATCACTTATAAGCCCTAAAATAGGGGGTTTGCTTGGCGTGTGCATGGAAAATTTTAAGCATTCCCCATAGATAGGGCTTTTGATGGGTAATTTGACGGGAAGATTCGTTGTGGGTGTGTAAAGTCTCTAAAGCGTAATATTCTCAATAAGCTCCACCGCATCGGGCGTTACCACCATTGCGTCGATGCAAAATGCTTTGTCGAGTTTTTTGGATTTGAGGTAGTAGTGGGCGGAGTTGATGATGCGTCGCAGTTTGGTGGGGGTGATATTGTAGATGGGTTCGTAGGAGCTATTGGAGGTGCTTTTGACCTCAATAAAGTGCAAAATCCCCTCTTTTTGGGCGATAATGTCAATCTCTCCCAGCTTTTTGGCATAAAAATTACGCTCTACAATCGCAAACTCACTCTCCTCCAAAAACCTAATGGCTCTCTCTTCGCTCTCGTTTCCAAATTTTTTGTAGCTGTTGTTGTGCATCAAATTGTGCCTTTGTGGGTTTTTTGGTATTATAACCAAACTCTGCTTCCTAGATAGAAAAAAGACAAACTTACAAAAATGCTATACCAACATTTTTGTTGGGTGGTTATACTTTCACAATTAAATGAAAAGGATCGTTGATGAAGGTAGTTTTGACCATAGCAGGAAGCGATAGCAGTGGTGGAGCGGGTATCCAAGCCGATTTGAAGAGTTTTGATGCATTTGGGGTTTTTGGCACGAGTGTCCTTACGGTTTTGACGGCTCAAAATACGCAAGGAGTAAGCCAGATATATCCCGTATCTCCGCAGTTTATCAAAGCTCAAATCGATGCGGTATTGGGTGATTTTGAGGTGAGTTCTATCAAGATTGGAATGCTCTACTCCAATGAGATTATTGATACCGTACGAGAAGCCATTAAGGGGCTTGATATACCTATTGTCTTTGACCCTCTCTTTATTTCCAAAGCGGATTCTAAGCTTCTAAGCGATGATGCTATCGAAAACATGAAATCACTCTTTGAGTATGTTACGCTTATCACACCCAATATCTATGAAGCCCAAGCCCTATTTGGGTATCAATTTGCCCATACCTTCTCGCTTGAAGCGATTTTTGAGCTTCCTTGTTCGGTCGTTATCAAAAACCATAAGATGCAGACGAAGAACCACTACCGCTTCGTTGATACGACGTTTACCCATCGTGACAAAAAGGTATTTGATGCCCCCTATATCGACAAAAACACCAACACGCACGGCACGGGATGCAGTTTTTCCAGTGCTATTGCTGTCAATTGGGCACTGGGCAAAAGTCTCGAAGAGAGTGTAGCTATCAACAACGCTCCCCAAATCGGAGCAGGGAAGGGTCACATTTTTCACAAAAAAGGAGGCGAAATATGTGCACAAAAGAGAGCTTAAGAGGGCTTTATGTTATTACTGACGACACACTGACACCCAAGGAGAGCCTCTTCCAAAGCGTTGAATTGGCTTTAGAAGGAGGAGCTAAGATAGTACAGCTAAGAGACAAACACAGCAGCGATAAGGAGATAGTAGAAACCATCAAAGCACTCCAAGAGCTTTGCCATGCTTACGATACACTTTTTGTACTCAACGATAGAGTGGAGTTGGCTATAGGGCTAGAGTGCAGCGGATTGCATATTGGCAAGAGCGATCACCACCGCTTCGCACAGATACGCCAAAACTTCAGAGGCATTTTGGGGGTATCGTGCTACGGAGATGCAAACTTAGCCCAAGAGATGGAGATAATGGGGGCGGATTATGTCGCTTTTGGTTCGGTGTTTGCTTCGCCTACCAAACCCCATGCCGATATTATCGATTTGGCACTCTTAACACACGCCAAAGCCTTGCTCAATATCCCTATTTGCGTCATTGGAGGTATCACTAGCGATAACGCTCCAGACCTTGTAGCCCACTACAAACCCGATATGGTAGCCGTTATTAGCGATATTTGGCACAATGAAATCCAAAAACAAGCCCAATTGTACACCAATTTATATCAAGGAGAGCAAAAATGAGACTGTGTATTGCATTGGAGTGGTTTATCAATCCTGACTATAATACCCCAACAAATAAAAACAACTTTTAAACAGTTCTAATTCAAAATAGACTAAAATTAAATAAAAAAAGCAAAGCAAAGAGAGGGTAAAAAGATGAGTCGTAAAAGAACCGTATATCCAACGCAGTTAAAAACTCTTTACCACTTTTAATTCCAGTAACATTTTCAACTATAAAATATTTAGGTTGCTTTGCTTTTA
>DYTG01000215.1 GCA_020726085.1 Sulfurovum sp. | reverse complement strand
TAGAAAGAGACATTTCTGACTGTATATTTCACGAGAGCAAAACCCACTTTGCACTCGCTTGATAGGCTAAGAGAGTCTATCCCTAAAGGCTTCGTAGCCAAATTTTTTGACGCATCGCAACGTACCGTCTTCTTCTAGGATATTGATAGAGGGGAGTTGTACGCCATTGAAGGTTGTGGCTTTGACGATGGTGTAGTGGGCTTGGTCTTCAAAGATGAGTTTATCGCCCACTTGCAAAGGGGTATCAAAGCTGTAATCCCCCATCACATCTCCCGCTAGACAACTGTTGCCTGTGACTCTATAGGTATAGGCTTTCTCTCCTGTCTTTCCACTCCCTCGAATCATGGCACGATAGGGCATAAGGATGGTATCTGGCATATGAGCTTCGGCACAAATGTCCAAAATGGCTAGCTCCATACCGTTATGAACAATATCCACAACGGTTGCTACCAATACACCTATCTCCCAACCTACCGCTTCTCCAGGTTCGAGATAGATTTCATTGATAGCGTATTTGGTTTTGAAGGTATTAATAAGCTCAATAAGCCCCTTGAGATCGTAATCTTTTCGAGTGATATGGTGTCCGCCACCAAAATTGATCCATTTCATTTGGGGAATATACTTGCCAAATTTGGCTTCAAAATGCTCCAAAACCTCGGCTAAAGCACTGCTATCTTGCTCACAAAGCGCGTGAAAGTGCAATCCCTCACAAAGTTCCAAAATGGTTTCATCAAAGTTGCTTGCCGTAACGCCCAATCGTGAATAGAGACCACAAGGGTTGTATTGCTCAGCAGGAGAGCTAGAAAACTCAGGATTGATGCGTAGTCCCAACGAAATGGAGGGGTTAATCGCTTTTGCTTTGGGGGCAAACTTTTGAAATTGAGCAATCGAATTAAAGACTAGATGGTGCGATATTTTGGCAATTGCTTCAATATCCTCTTCTTTGAAGGCAGGTGAATAGGTGTGTACCTCTTTGCCAAACTCCTCATGAGCCAAAATAGCCTCATGGAGTCCACTAGCGCAACATCCATCAAGATAGCGCGATACTGTATCAAAGGTGGAGAATACGGCATAACCTTTTAGTGCCAAAAGAATTTTTGCTCCACTTTGCTCTTTGATAGAGTCCATTATTTCCAAATTATCTCTAAGTCGTCTCTCTTCGATAATCCAAGCGGGTGTAGTGATTGTGTCGATAATTGTATTAATGTGTGCATTTTTCATAAAGCGTATTATATTATTCCTATTACTAATTTTTGATTAAATTTAATTTTGCTATACTTAGCGTACTACTAAAAAATATCCAATGCTAACCATTTAGGATAAAAAATCAATCAAAAGAGAGTACAGTATGGCAGA
>DYTG01000081.1 GCA_020726085.1 Sulfurovum sp. | reverse complement strand
TTAAAATTGGTGACAATATTTATTGGCTACAAAGAACGAATGAATATGTAGCTTTTTCAACATCTACGATGGGTATAATTTTTTATTGGATACAAGAGCAAAAGCTATTAAGTGTACCTAAATCGGTGGAGCATCAAAAAGTGATAGTCAATTGGAAGGTCAAAAAGGATATGTTGTTGTAGATGATATAGAAATAGGGTTTGATAATAAAATCCCACTGTGGCTTATGGGGTTTTTGTATTAAGGTATTGAATATGCCCTCAAATATGAGACTCAAACCGATTTGTTTGGGTAGGTCTTTGTGTTGGTTTCTAAATAAAACTAGGGGCATCGTTGGCAAAGAGAATCAAATCTCCCACTCGGGTTTGTTCGATAAGCATCTCTTGCATTTTATCTTTGCTTGAGAGTTTGAGAAGCTTTTTGGGCTCTGCGAAATCTTTGAAGATAGGATAGTTGAGATCGGAAGTGACCACTATCACATCAAAAATCGCATTGGCTTGTTGGGCTACGGTTTCGTTGAAGTGTTTGTCTACCTCCACAAGCCCTGGGGTAATAAGCACTTTGCGTCCTGTGTGCGTAGCGGCAAGTTCAAACGATGCCAACATCCCATCAATATTGCCATTGAAGCTATCATCAAGGATAATTTTTCCCCCTGCATTGATGCGTTGGAGACGATTTTGGACAGGCTTAATGGTGCTTACTTGAGTTTGTATTTGCTCATTGCTCAACCCCAACGCTTTGGCGACTTCAATGGCTAGGGCGATATTTTGTGCATTAAACCCACCCAAAATATTGGCATGATAGAGCGTGTCATCAAGCGTAAAATCAATACCCTCCAAAGTCGCTTTGACATCTAGGGGGGCGTTGAATTGATGAATAATCTCAGAGGGATTGATATGGGCGGAGCTATCGACCCATGCCTCTTTGAGTCTAGGAGATTGCGTAAGCTCCATTTTGGTATTGCGTATCTTTTCAAGAGAGCCAAAATATTCAAGATGTGCCGAACCTATTTTGCCCACGATAGCGTAATGAGGCTCGACAAACTCTGTAATCTCCCAAATATCGCCCTCTCCCCTTGCCCCCATTTCGACAATGTAAACCTCTGTATCGCTGGGCAAATCCTCGTTAATATCTTTGAGTACCCCTCCCAAAGTATTAACCGAACGAGGTGTGGCGTAGGTTTTGTATCGGGCTTTGAGGATATGGGCAAGAAAATTTTTGATACTGGTTTTGCCGTAACTTGCCGTTATGCCTACTATTATCATATTGGTGTGTGTTTGGAGCTTTTTTTTGGCTTGATTTTTGAAACCGCTAAAGAGTATAGCCTCCAAAGCACCCGAAACGATAAACGCTAAAAAGAGCGGTATCATCGTAGCGAAGTTAGCACAATTGCCCAACACTACGCACATTAGATCTTCAAAAAATCCAAAAAAGAGCAATGCTACAAAAAAACGCTTCACTCTACCCGTCAAAACCAAAGGCTTATCCAATCGCCGATACCAATCATAAAGCAAAACTCCATAGCCCACAACCACAACAAAGCCATACGCCCCTGCCAATAGATAGAGCGAGTAGGGGATTAAGAAATAGGCAAAGTGCCACCATACCTTGGTATGATGAAACATCACCCGTTCAATCTTGTAACTGTACCACTGCATATTGGTCATCAAATAATACCCCAAAGCCAAAATAAAGAGCAAATGGGTGATAAAGTGTAGTGCTAACATTTAGTTTTCCTTGATTTGATTTTCAATCGTACGAGCAATACAATCGCTCTGTTTTAAAAAGAAGTAGTGGTCGCCTTGTAGTGGGTAGAGTTGGCTATTGGGGATAAGAGCGTGGATTTTCTCGCCCGTATAGAGTGGGGTGGCGGTATCGTCAATCCCCCAAAAGAGCAACGCTTGATGGCTAAATGCACCAAAATTGGCTTCAAAATCCTCGTTGACCACATTTTTAAAGGTCTCATACATCGTTTGGCTCATGCCTTTAGCATCATCACTTACAAAAAAATGACGAATTTTGGTAAGACCAAGAGGCTTAAGGAGTTTAAATAAAGCAATTTTGACACGCACCAAGAGCGGTTTTGGTACTAAAATGCCCGAGGAGGAGAGGAGTATAAGGGTAGGGGGCTTGAGCAGGGTGGCTACTTTGCCTCCAAAAGAGTGTCCTATAGCCGCATCGGCACACAGATGTAACGCATCTAAAAATTGTTGGATAATGTTGGCATAATCGTGAGTGGTGAGGGTAAGCGGATTGGAACTTTTGCCAAAACCGGGCATATCAATATAGATGTGTTTAAATTGGGGGAGTTTGTTGCCAAAGGCTTGTTTCATAATCTCTTTGTTGCTACCCCAACCGTGTAAAATAACAAGATTTTGGGTTGAAGTAGGATGAATAATCTCATAGCTTATCTCAAATGGGTGGTAGTTATACTCTAGCTCTTTTTGTGCCATGCGTTGCTCTCAAAATAAATAGTGCTAATTTTAGTATAATTTCAATATAAGATAGGTAAAATAGTACATTACTGCTCATAATAAATCTTCAAATTAGGTTGTACGGATGAAAAATATACTTTTAATGATGGCGTTTGCGTTGATAATCATCGGATGCGGTGGCGGTGGCGGTTTTAGCGGAGGATTGCCCACAATGCTTAACGACAACGCTACAGCTATCAACGACAACGCTACACTTATTGTGGATAATAACAATACTGTTGTAATCGTTGCCAATGAAGCTCCTGTATTGGAAGATTATATCGAATATTACATTGACAACAATAAAGTTACGCTCTTTTGGAAAGAAGCAACCGATAGCGATGGTAAGGTGGAGGGGTATTTTGTCTCCTATAGATTAATAGATGGTGAGTGGAGTGGGGAGTATTATAATGATAGAGCCAATTATGCCTTTATATTAGAAGAGAATCAAATCTATCAATTTAGAATCAAAGCGGTTGATGATGGCGGAGCATTTAGCGGTTATATCTACAGCGAAAGGGTTATTTTACCTATTGGCTCAACACCAAAAGAGACTAAAACTTACTGTCAAGCAACGCACAGTAGCGTAACTCTCTATTTGGTAAATACTCAAAAAGAGATTGAAACCTCCATGCAATTGGGTGTTAGGGTTCAAGGAGGGGTAGATTGGATTGATAGAGATAGGGCTTTGTTGGTGAGTTGTAGTCGTGCCAAAATAGACAACTTTCAAGCCAAACGAAATTTTACGCTTTTGCTCGATGAAACCAAAGAGGCACGCAGTGGGCTTCAAGAGGTGATAGATGATGTAGCCAAAGTGACTGGACAAAACGCTTTTAGACTCATTGATGAGCGTTCAAATGAGACGGTGTATGAATTTACGATAGAACAAAGCAAAGAGATGATAGAGATACTTTTCCTCTTTTAGACAAATAAGTGTTGAAATAGTATATTTATAATTTTTTGGGTATAATTACCAGTATTTTTATTAAACTAAGGAGTGATGTATGGCACTATTTGAAGATGTAAGAGACGTTGTAGTTGAGCAACTAAACGTTAGCCCAGACGAGGTAAAAGAGGGGTCAAGATTTGTTGAAGATCTTAACGCTGACTCTCTTGATGTTGTTGAACTAGTAATGGCTCTTGAAGAGAAGTTTGAGATCGAAATCCCCGATGAACAAGCTGAAAGTATCTCAACCGTAGCAGACGCTATCAAATTTATCGAAGAGAATAAATAAGCCTTTGTAGACCTCTTTTGGGGGTTTGCAAACTCTTTTGAGTCTATCTCTAAGTAAACTTACCTATTAATTTTTTTAGATATATACTTAGCTTAATCTTTGGTTTGTTAATATAAGTACAATACAATATCGTTTAAATACGTCAAATGGAGTCAATGTGAAAAGAGTAGTAGTTACAGGGATTGGTATGATCAACAGTTTAGGGCTTGAGAAAGAGAGTTCTTTTAAAGCAATAGTTGAGGGAGCGTGCGGGATCAAAGAGATTGCTTCATTTGATGCTTCTAATCATTCAGTGAAAATTGCTGCAGAGATAACTGATTTTGATCCTTCCTCTGTAATGGACGCCAAAGAGGTAAAAAAGGCTGATAGGTTTATTCACCTAGGTATCAAAGCAGCCCAAGAGGCAATGGAAGATGCAATGTTTGGTGAGGGGATTGATTATGAGCGATTTGGTATCTCTTCGGCTTCGGGTATTGGAGGACTTCCTAATATCGAAAAAAACTCCGTCATTTGCGAAACCAAAGGCTCACGTAAAATTTCACCTTTTTTTATTCCTTCTTCACTTGTAAATATGCTAGGAGGCTTTATCTCCATCTATCAAGGACTCAAAGGCCCTAATGTTTCATCAGTGACAGCATGTGCCGCTGGAACACATGCAATAAGTGAAGCTACCAAAACCATTATGCTAGGCGGTGCGGATAGAATGTTGGTTGTAGGTGCTGAATCGGCAATTTGTCCTGTAGGCATTGGCGGATTTGCTTCGATGAAAGCTCTTTGTGCCGACAATGACAATCCACAAGGCTCTTCACGCCCTTTTGATGCAACACGAAGCGGATTTGTCATGGGCGAAGGTGCGGGTGCTTTGGTGCTTGAAGAATATGAAGTAGCGCTAGCTAGAGGGGCTAGAATATACGCAGAGATTATCGGATTTGGCGAAAGTGCTGATGCCAATCACATTACAGCTCCCATAGTCGATGGACCGCTTCGAGCCATTAAAGCGGCGTTGAATATGGCGGGTAATCCAAAAGTTGATTACATCAACGCACACGGTACATCCACTCCTGCTAACGACAAAAACGAAACCGCAGCGATTAAAGCCGTATTTGGAAGCGAGTGTCCGCCTGTAAGCTCCATCAAAGGACAATTGGGACATTGCTTGGGTGCAGCGGGTGCCTTGGAGGCGGTTACGACCATTATGGCAATGCGTGATAGCATATTGCCTCCAACTATCAACTACAACAATCCAGACCCCGATTGCGATTTGGATTATGTTCCTAATGTTGCAAGAGAAGCAGAGATTACGGTAGCAATGAGCAACTCCTTTGGATTTGGCGGAACAAATGGCGTTTTGATCTTTAAAAAGCTTTAGGAGTGACAATGTCGGTATATTTAGAGTTTGAAAAAGGGATAGAAGCCCTTCAAAATGAGGTTGATTCGGCTAAATTGATGTTGGATGAAGGGCTTTTGGAAAGACTTCAAAACGATTTGCAAAAAGAGATACACAAAACCTTTGGTTTGCTCACAGACTATCAAAAGCTTCAACTTGCTCGTCACCCCGATCGTCCTTATGCTTTGGATTATATCCGCAACATGATGGAAGATGCTTATGAGATTCATGGCGATAGAGCTTTTCGTGATGACCCTGCGATGATAGCCTATATCGGCTGGATTGAGGGCAAAAAAGCGATGGTGATTGGCGAACAAAAAGGGCGAGGGGTGAAAAACAAAATTAAACGCAACTTTGGTATGCCCAATCCCGAGGGCTATCGCAAGGCTTTACGATGCGTCAAAATGGCAGAGAAGTTTGATATTCCCGTGCTGTTTCTCATCGACACTCCAGGGGCTTATCCAGGATTGGGGGCTGAAGAGCGTGGACAAAGTGAAGCTATAGCACGCAATCTTTTTGAGTTTATTGATATTAAAGTTCCCATTATCTCTATCGTGATAGGCGAGGGGGGAAGCGGAGGAGCTTTGGCTATTGGCGTAGGTGATCGATTGGCGATGATGAAATATTCGGTATTTTCAGTTATCTCCCCTGAGGGGTGTTCGGCAATTTTGTGGGATGACCCCAAAAAAGTGGAACAAGCCACCAAAGCGTTGAAGATTTTGCCTGAATACCTCATGGAGCATAAGCTTATCAACGATATATTGGATGAGCCACTCAATGGAGCACACCGAAACAAAAAAGCAGCCTCCTATATTGTGCGAGACTATTTCCTAAAATCGCTTCAAGAGCTTGAATCGCTCTCAAAAGAAGAGATGTTGCAAAAGCGTTATGAGCAAGTTATCTCTATTGGTGCATTTAGCGAACAATAATGCATGAGATAGCCAACTGGATTGTCCAAAGTATCGGAGATATAGGCTATTTGGGCATCTTTTTTTTGATGTTTTTAGAGAGCAGTTTTTTTCCATTTCCGAGCGAAATCGTGATGATACCCGCAGGATACCTTGCTTATCAAGGCGAGATGAATATCTATCTTGCTTTTTTAATGGGACTTTTGGGTTCTTTGACAGGTGCGTTGTTTAACTATTTTTTGGCGATTCATTATGGTCGTAATTTTTTGCTTAAATACGGTCATCGTATGTTTTTGAAGCCTACAACCTTGGAAAAACTCGAAAAGTTTTTTCAAGATCATGGAGAAATTAGCACTTTCAATGGGCGCTTAATCCCTGGTGTTCGTCAATACATCTCGTTTCCTGCGGGATTGGCGAAGATGAATTTGGTACGCTTTAGCCTCTACACATCTTTGGGTGCATCGATTTGGATGGTTGTGCTTTTGGCAATTGGTTATCTTATTGGCGACCAACAAATGCTTATTGAAGAGTATCTACACGATGCGACACTTGTCACTCTATTTATGATAGGACTCTTTACACTTTTTTATTATTATCGTCATAAAAATCGAAAAGACGATTAGATGTTTTTTGAGATAAATCAAAGTCAGGTTAGGCTTAAAATCAAAGCTCAACCCAACGCAAGTCGCAGTGAATTTGCTGAGATTTTAGAAGAGGCAATCAAACTACGCATCAAAGCCCCAGCCGTTGAGGGTGCAGCAAATGCAGAGTTAATCAAGTTTCTATCAAAGCACTTTAAGATAGCCAAAAGCTCTATCGCTTTCAAAAGTGGAGCAAAGAGTAAAATAAAAATTGTAGAGTTTCCAGTAAGTGAAGCATTTACGCAATGGAGTAGAGAGTATGAACAAAGAACAAGCCTTTAAACTGTTGGCAGAGCAGTTGGGAGTATCCAATAACAAAGCCAAAGAGCTAATCGACAAAGGATTGGTCTATTGGGGTAACAACAAGGTAAAAATCGCTCGTGGATTGGTCGATGAGGATACCAAGTTTCGTGTTGAAGAGGTCAATGATATTGTGGTGTTGCATGAGGATGAGGATATTATTGCTATTGATAAACCTGCTTTTGTCGATAGCTATGATGTTGAAGCCTCTATCAAAGGGGCAACACTTATCCACCGTCTTGACCGTGATACTTCAGGCGTATTGCTACTAGCCAAAAATGAGGCGTTTTTACAAAGAGCCATTGAGGCCTTTAAGCAACAAAAAGTGACCAAAAGATACATTGCGTGGGTGGATGGGATATTTTTTGAAGAATTGAGTATCGATGAGCCTATCCATACAGAACGACAAGGTAAAGCCATTTCAAGAGTGGATAAAAAACGAGGCAAAAAAGCGGTGAGCATCGTTCGCCCTCTTGAGGTACAAGGCAAAAAGAGCAAAGTCGAAATAGAGATTGAGACGGGACGAACGCATCAAATTCGTGTGCATTTGGCGTATGTTGGCTATCCCATTATCGGAGATGAAGCTTATGGTAGTGTGACAAAAAGCAAACGCATTTTGCTCCACGCTGCGTTCATTGCACTACTAGGATACCGCTTTCAAGCCAAAGAGCCTAGAGACATTGAACGCTACAAGTAAATGAAAACATTGTACTAATCACAATAATCTTTAAAGGTGCATCTCTGTGCCTTTAATTTCTCAACTCTTCTGCATTTTATTACTATTACCCGATTATCCAACACAATAAAGAGATTTTTGTGCTTCAAGTTTGATAGTATTTACTTTTTTATTGTTTCAAGCCAAGGTGTTGATGAAATTTCGGAGTCTTTTCAAAATGATACGAAGGTTATTTTAGTACATTATCTTTCTATATAATATGCAAAAGAGTAAAAAAACTAAAAATGATAAAATTTCCAAAATTTTTCCCACAATTTCCCAAAACCCCCTTGACAAACAAAAACAATTGG
>DYTG01000080.1 GCA_020726085.1 Sulfurovum sp. | reverse complement strand
TACTCCACCGTCACGCTTTTGGCTAGGTTGCGGGGCATATCGACGTCGTTGCCTAGGCGTATAGCGACTTCTAGGGCCAAAAGTTGCGTGACAACCATCATCTCAAAAAACTCCAACATAGGGTGGCTTGTGTGGGTGGTTTGGATAAAATCATCGGCAAGTTCAAAGGGCAAAGGGGAGATAGCCAAAATGGTTGCGTCTCTTGCACTTAGCTCTTCGACGTTGGATTTGATTTTGTCGTATTGCATCGTTTGGGGCATAAGGGCGATAGTAAAAAGCTCACTATCGGCAAGTGCAATGGGACCGTGCTTCATCTCACCCGCTGGATAGCCCTCGGCGTGGAGGTAGCTAATCTCTTTGAGCTTCAAAGCCCCCTCAAGTGCTAGAGGATAGAATATATCACGCCCGATAAAGAAAAATCCATGCCCATGAAGATAGCGTTTGGAGAGGCGATTGATTTTGGCGTGGAGGGTATCGTTAAGCTTAAGAGCGGTTGGGGTTTGGAGTATGGCACTGAGTTCTTGTTGGAGCTTTTCGTTGTCTATGGTATGGCGTTGTTTGGCGACAAAAAGAGTAAACATCCACAGCACCATCACTTGCGTAGCAAAGGCTTTGGTACTGGCTACCCCTTTTTCTATCCCTGCACGGGTAAGGATGGTAGCGTCGCTTTCACGCACGATAGAGGAGTTATCGACGTTGCAGATACTAAGTGACCCTAATCCCGCTTTTTTTGCCATCTTAAGAGCCTCCAATGTATCGGCTGTCTCACCGCTTTGCGAGATAGTCACAAAGAGAGTAGTAGAGGTAAGAAGCGGCTCTTTGTAGCGAAATTCACTGGCAATCTCGACGCTTGTTTTGATTTTGGCAAGGCGTTCAAGCAAATAAGCACCCACCATGGCGGAGTGATAGCTCGTCCCACACGCACAAATCTTAATATCTTCAATCCCCTCCAGTAAGGTGGTATCAATCTCATCAAAAGCAATGCCATTATCCATCACACGCCCCATAAGGGTATCGCCCATTACGGTTGATTGTTCGTAAATCTCTTTTTCCATAAAGAAACGATACCCCTCTTTTTGTGCCATGGCTTTATCGGCACTGAGTTTTTGACGCACAAAGGTTTTGCTTCCATGAGTATCAAAAAGCTTCACCGCACCTCCCTCAATAGCACCGTATTGGCCATCTTGAAGATAATAGACCTCCGTTGCTTTGCCAATGATAGCCGTATCGGAAGAGGCAAAAAATATCTCATCCGTATTAAATCCCAAAAGCATAGGAGAGCCGTGTTTGGCAAAAAAGATAGTATCGCTTTGGGCTTTGGTAATGAGCAAAATAGCGTATGCCCCTCGAAGCTCTTTGATGGTAGCTTCAAATGCCGCAAAGGGGTTTTTGAGGCGATTTTGGTGCGATTCAAAAAGATGTACGATTACCTCCGTATCGGTTTGGCTTACAAATGATGCACCTTGACTTTGCAACTGCTCTTTGAGTTCTTTGTAGTTTTCGATGATACCGTTGTGAACCACAAAACTGTACTCTCCTAGATGCGGATGGGCATTGAGTTCGGTGGGTTTGCCGTGCGTCGCCCAACGGGTGTGACCGATGGCTACTCCATCTCCTTGTGAGTAAAAATCACTCATTTTGGTTTCGAGATTGCTCAGTTTGCCCACGGCTTTGAAGTGGCAAAGCTCCTCTTTGTCGATAATGGCAATACCCGCCGAATCGTATCCACGATACTCCAGTTCCCTAAGCCCCTCTATAACAATCTCTTTTTTTTCATTTTTTCCATAATACCCTACAATACCGCACATTGATTATTTTTCTCCTTGGTTGATTAGTTCATTGATGATAAGCTCTTGATTGGAGCAAAAATTGCCGTTTTGTTCGATCAAAAAGAGATCTTCGGCTCGGTTTTTGTGTGTATAGACTTTGGCAGAGATGATATCAACGCCTAGTCTATCAAAGATACCCATAAGATACGACATAAGACCGTCTTGATCGTGACATTTGATACTCATAGTAGCGTAGTTGTGCGAATGAGTGCAATCAATGGCTATCTCATCACGATGGAGGTAAATTGATGGGGGTTGTTTGAGTAGTGTGACGCTAAGGGCTTTGTGAATAATATCTTGAATATGGGGAATCTCCTCTTTGTCTATATTTTTGGCAAATTCGAGTTTGAAATACTTTTTGCCATCGTAAAGCTTGAAAATATCCATATTTTTGAGTTTAAGATAGCCCAATTTATTTAAGAGATAGTTGATATTAAGATTGGTATTGCGTACAAGCTCAATCGCCAAAAATCCTCCATTTGCGTCAATATTAAACCAATCCACACCCTCCATACTCTGCTCTACAATATCCAAAATTTGGGCTTTGGTATATTTCAAAAAGAGCAAATCGGCTTCGATGGAGAGTGCTTTTTTTTGGATGCGTTTGGGCAATTCGAAAAAGCGTGGACACTTTTGAAGCAACTTCTCTTTGCGTACCCGTTTGGACATTTCGCTAAGGCGTTCATCATCATCAATGGCATCAAGTGAGAGCGTGTAGAGCGTTTGGATGAGTTTGGCGGTAAAATGGTTGTAAATATCTTTGCCTACAGCACTCATATCAGCATAGGTGAGGAGATAGATACTATCCAAAAGCTTTTTGGAATCAAACACATTGACAAATTTATAAATGGTTGTGTGGTTGTAGAGATCCTCTTTTTGGGCGACACGGCTCATAAGGGTGTGGTGCAAAATGAGGCGGTTGCCCTGCTCGATAAGCGTATCATCAAATCCTAGTTCTTTGGCGTATTGACAAAAAATCTCAGCTCCTACAATGGAGTGGTCACGCTCTCTGCCTTTGCCCACATCGTGCAAAAATGCTACAAGTTTCAATAGGGCTTGTTCATCGCTAGAGAGTCCAAAAAAAAGCTCTTGAAGTTCACTATCGGCTATATTTTCCATATAATAGAGCGTCAAAAGAGAGTGAACACCCACGGTGTGTTGATGGTAGCCATCAAATTGCGGTAAATTGACCATTTTTTTAAAGGGAGGCACGATATAGCTTAGCATCGTAGCATCGGCAAAAAGCTCAAAGAGTTCGTAGGCATGAGGAGAGTAAAAGAGTGCTTTGATATGGGGATAGTGGCACTTTTCAAGCGTAGTAGAGACTCTGGTGTCAATCATGGCTTTGATAAATCCCATAGGAATGTTTTGTCTATCTTTGGTTTGTCCTAGTGCCAAAAGTGCCTCTTCTATCGTCTGAGGAGGGGCATTGTAGAGGGGGTGTTGGGTATCTTGATGGAGTCCTAGTGTTTGGAGCATTGCATCAACCCATATCTTGCTAAAAAGATGTACTTTGCGTAAAGCGCCCAAAACCGTAGCCAAAAATCGCATCTGTTGGGTGTGATCCTCGTCGTATCCGAGCATTTTGGCAATAGCGGGAATATACTCCAAACGCAACCGATCATCTTTTTTGTTGAGTACAATATGCAAAGCACTTCGCACACGAAAAAGCAACTCTAGGGCTATGCGAAACTCTTTGTAGTCTTGTTCTTGAACAATCTCTTGTGGGAGGTGTTTGATATTGGGGGCATTGTAGAGTGTTTTGCCTATCCAAAAGACCAAATTGGTATCCCTAAATCCCCCTTTGCCCTCTTTGAGATTGGGCTCCATGCTCAAAGGGTATTTGGCGTGGAGTTGTTGGTTTTCTGCGAATTTGGCTACGATGAAGGCTTTGGGTTCGTGATTGATGATTTTGGTGATTTGGTTGGTAATGCTTGTCCATAGATACTTTGAACCATCGATAAATCGAGACTCCATCATCGCCGTTTTGATAGTAATATCGCTATGGGCTACTTCAAAAAGCTCACCCACCTCATGCACACGGTGACCGATTTTGAGTCCGCAATCCCACAGCGAATAGAGTATCTTTTCAATAATAGCTTTGGCATTAAATCCTCCAATCTCTTTGTAAACAAACATAATATCAATATCGCTTTTGATAGACATCTCTTCACGCCCGTAGCTACCCAAAGCGACGAGGGTAACGGGGATGGAGTTGGTAAGGGGTTGATATTCTCTAAACATCTCTCGTTTTACCGCTTTGTAGGCTAGAGAGATGATGGAGTCTATCTTTTTGGTGTGCGTTACCAGCAAGGCTTTGCCCGAACTTTCTTGAAAAACTTTGCCTAAAGTCGCAAAATAGTCATGAATATCGGCTTTCAAAACCTTTGCAATCTCAAAAGAGGGTGCGTTGTGGTAAATCAAATCCTCTATTTTCTCATCGGTACTCATTAAATCTCTTCTTAGTGATTGATAAAATTGATTTTTTTGGAAGCGTGCTGAGATAGCGTAATAGGTATCATTTTGACACTTTGTGAGTGTTTGAGATGAGTAACCTCGGGGGCTACCACCACCATGCCATCGGCTAGATGCAAGGGCAATACCATACCCGGTGATTGTTTGGAGAGAGGCGTGAAGCTCATGCCGTCGTATTGACCCAAAAGCACACTGTACTGCCCCCCTTTGATGTTGCATTTGGTATCAACAAGCGTGTGAATGACTCCGTGATAACAGCTCAAAGCACCTTGAAGATGCAAAATAAGGGGTTTGATAAAAATCTCAAAATTTACCGCACTTGCAAGGGGATTTCCTGGGAGATTGACAACAAAGCTTGTATCTATTTTGCCAAAAGTGGTAGGTTTGCCGGGTTTGATATCGACTTTTTCAAAAAAGACCTCCATACCCATTTGCTTAAATGCCTCTTTGGTGAAGTCCCTATCGCCCACACTCACACCGCCACTAGTGATAATCAAATCGCAATGAAGCGTTTGAGCAATGGTTTGTTTGATAGCTTCAATAGAGTCCGCCGAGGCACTTACATAGCTCACATCACACCCCAATGCCTTGGCTCTAGCGACAAAAGCAGGAGCGTTGGAGTTGTAGAGTTGGGCTTCGTGAAGCGTTTCGTAGTGGTGGGCTAGTTCATTGCCTGTGCTAAATACAGCCACTCTAGGTTTTCGATAGACCTCTATATGACTCATCCCTTGTGAGGCTAGAAGTGCAATTGTGTAGGGTTTGATACTCTCTCCTCGCCCCAAAAGCCTATCGCCGATACGAATATCCTCACCTTCAAAACGGATATTACTGCTCTCTTTGATATTGCTGGGCAGTTCTATCCACTCCCCTTGGTGCCGTACGTTCTCTATGGGTACAACACTATCGGCTCCTCTAGGAATAGGGGCACCCGTCATGATTTTGATAGCACTGCCGATACTTACACTATCAAGTGCTTTATCCCCTGCGTAAATAACATCTTTGCAAATCACCCGTTTGCCCTCATCGCGGCACTTGATGGCATAACCATCCATTGCGGAGTTGTCAAAACGAGGTAGATTAAGCGTAGCTAGATACTCTCTTGCAACGATTCTATCAACCGCACTCTCTATAGGGATGATTTCACTTGAAACAGTTTTCGCCTCTTGATAGATAATCTCAAGTGCGTCTAGTATTGATATTGCCATGGATTTTTCCTTTGATGCCTAGTGCTTGAGCTTCTAAGCCAAATAGTTTAGATTATAGTATAATATCCGTTAAAAAAGGATTTATTGACTGATGTTATGCACTTTACTCAACATTTCATCTTTGGGCTAGTCATTGCAAGGCACGAATTTTAAGTGTGCAAGGTCGCATAGGGAGTCCAAGCAAAAAAACACTACTACTCTATTATTTGATATTGAATCCTCCTCGCTTCTTGACAATCGAGCATAACTCACCATTGTGAAGTCGGTAAACGGTGGGGGCTAATTGTTCTATGAAGCTTTCACTCGTTCCCATAAATTTCATCTTTGATTTTATCTTGATACCAAAATATGCTATAATCAATCAAAAATCACTTAAAGTAGCACCATGAAAAACCTCTACATTAGCGCTTCATCAACCCACAATGGCACACTCATTGTTGCCATGGGAATTATGGAGATACTCAAACGCAATTTGCGTCGAATTGCCTTTTTCCGTCCTATTATCAAAAACAGAAACCGCCCCGATAACTCTATTGAGTTTATACGCAAACACTTTAATTTAGCAATAGAGTATCACGAGTGCTATACTTTCAAGCTCGATGAGTACGAAGAACTCGTAGCCAAAGGGGAGCGTGATGAGGCGATTAAAAAGATTATCGCACACTATCACACCCTTGAGGAGGCGTACGATTTTGTTTTGATTGAGGGACTCTCAATGCCCAATTTTTTGTTGCCCCAAGAGTATGAGATCAACTACCAAATAGCCAAAAATATCGGCTCAGCTATTATCAATATCATCAACGTCAAAGGGCTTACTACCCACGAGATTGCCGAAGCCTTTGAGATGGAACAGCGGCATATCGAAGCCTTTCATCTTCAACCTCTGGCGACTTTTTTCAATCGAGCTTCCCAAGAGCATATCGAAGCACTCAAAGACTCCAAACACACGCTTTTGTTTTTGCCCGAGATGGAAGAGCTAAACTACCCTACCATTGAAGAGATTGCCCACTCCCTTGATGCTACCATAGTACTAGGAACACAAACCCAACTTCAACGCATCGTCAAACGCAACAAAATCGCCTCCATGCACATCGAACATCTGCTCAAATACATTGAACGAGGGGATCTTTTTGTCACTTCTGGCGATCGCACCGATGTGATTTTGGGCATTGTAAGTGCCAACTACTCCAAAGATTTTCCCTCTATTGCAGGGATTGTATTGACGGGAGGATTTGTGTTCGAAGAGGATTTCATGAAGCTACTAAGAGGACTTAAACAATTTAGCGTTCCTATTATGTCCGTCCAAGAAGACACCTATACAACCGTCACCAAACTTCAAAGTTTAGGCACTTACATCACGCTTGACAACTACCGCAAAATAGCCCTTGCTATGGGCATATTTTCGCAACATTTTGATAGCACCCTTATCGAAAACCTCATCGCCCAAAAGATTGACAAGAGCCTATTGACTCCTTTGATGTTTGAGTATCGCACCGTCAAAAAAGCCCAAAGCAACCTCCAGCGTATTGTATTGCCCGAAGCTCAAGATGAGCGTATCCTAAGAGCCGCTGAGATACTGTTGCGTCGAGGTATTGTTGCGATGATACTTCTAGGAGACCCCGAAGAGATTTGTGCACACTCCAAAGATTTGGGGCTTGATCTCTCCAAAGCGACCATCATTAATCCCAAAGATACGACACTCGTCAAAAAATACGGCAAAGCTTACTATAGATTACGCAAACATAAAGGGGTTACTTTGGAGGGTGCGATGGATCAAATGGGTGATATTAACTACTTTGCTACGATGATGATAGAGTCCAAAGATGCCGATGGAATGGTTTCGGGGGCTATTCACACCACCGCCGAGACGATTCGCCCCGCTTTGCAAATCATCAAAACCAAACCCTCTATTGAGCTAGTCTCCTCGCTCTTTTTTATGTTGCTCGATGAAACAGTATTGGTCTATGCCGATTGCGCTATCAACCAAAACCCCACACCCAACCAATTGGCTCAAATTGCTATCTCTTCGGCCCACAGTGCCGCAGCCTTTGGCATCGAACCCAAAGTCGCCATGCTCTCCTACTCTACGGGTAGTTCTGGAAGCGGTGAAGATGTCCAAAAGGTGATGGAAGCCACCCAAATCGCCAAAGCCCTAGCACCCAATTTGCTAATCGAAGGCCCCATCCAATACGACGCTGCGATTGACAAAGGGGTAGCCAAAACCAAACTTCCCAATAGTCTAGTCGCGGGAGAAGCAACCGTACTCATTTTCCCCGATCTCAACACAGGAAACAACACCTACAAAGCCGTCCAACGAAGCTCTAACGCCATTGCCATTGGTCCTATTTTGCAAGGACTCAACAAACCCATCAATGATCTCTCACGAGGATGCACGGTAGAAGATATTGTCAATACCGTAGTCATTACGGCTATTCAAGCGATGGAGTAGAGACAAGTTAAGAGATTATAATGAACCGTTAGACCAATAGGACATCGACGAGAAAAAATGAATGGATGATGGTATTAATGGAATAAAAAGCTTAGGGGAAACTGTGTTGATTATAGAAAACTATGCTAAAATCCAACCACACATACAAAAGGAGCAACCATGCCAAGAAGATTGATAAGTTTTGATTGGGCACTTAAAAGACT
>DYTG01000214.1 GCA_020726085.1 Sulfurovum sp. | reverse complement strand
TGAGGCTATTGACGTTGTCTATTGAGCAGATAATGCAATCAATATTTTTGGAAATATCGTGATAGGTATCGTAGCGTTGGAAATTCGTAAAGTTGGCTCGTTTAAAATATTGCTCCAGTAGCTCCAATGCTTGGGCGTAGTTTGGAGAGAAGAGAAGTGCCACTTTTTGGGTGTTTAGCTTCTCAAAATCATACGCTTTGAGATGGGGATCTATCTCATCCTTGCTTTGGCACGTTAGATTAAAATAAAATCTTGCCCCCTCTCCCTTTTGACTTTCTAGGCACAATTGAGTACCCAAAGCGGCAGTAAATTGTTTGGAGATGTTGAGTCCTAGTCCCGTACCGCCAAACTCTTCTGCGGTGGTGTGATCCTCTTGTGTAAAGGCTTCAAAAATCGCCTCTTGCTTCTCTTTGGCAATCCCAATACCTGTATCTTTGACGCTAAAATCTATCGAGTGAGCATTTTCATTGTAAATCACATCGAGATTAATAGCACCGCCGTGGGGAGTAAATTTGATAGAGTTTCCAACGAGATTGCTCAGTATCTGCTTAATCTTTTTTTTGTCACTTTTGATAAGTTTGGGCAATTGGGGGTCGATGTAGGTGTTGAAACAGATATTTTTTTTATCCATTCGTGAAGCAAACAGCAACACCAACGATTCGAGTTCATCAATCAACGAAAAAACTTCACGCTCAGCCACTATTGCCCCACTTTGGGCTTTGGCGTTGTCAAGAATATCGTTGATAAGTTCAAGCATGGAGTTGCCACTGCTAAGTATGGAGTTGATATAATCAATCTTTTCACTCTCCATATTGTCAGTTTGAATAAGCTCCGTAAAGCCCAAAATGGCATTGAGGGGTGTACGCAACTCATGGACTATTTGGGCAAAGTATTGATCTTTTTGGGAGATTTGCTCTTCGAGACGCTTTTTGGATTGACTTATCTCATTAAGACGTATGGAGACAATCTTTTCAATATCAACTTGACTAAAATTTTTATCATTAGAAAGATATTTGAAGCGACTGTGGGTATTGAGAAAAAAGTTTGTAAAACCTCTAAGATTTTCCAAATCGTCTTTGATAAATTGATAAAAGTTCCCCTCTGTGATAATAGCTTGAATCACCGCCACAAGTTCATCTGAAGTATCCAAAATAGGATAGATTAAAATATCTTTGATGGGTTTTTGCAAGGTGTTATCAACAGCTTGAGCATAGAGCTTATGGTCGCTAATGCGATTGATAAGCAAAGGAAGTTTGAGTTTGACTGCCTCTAGGATAATGCTTTGACCTATAGTGGTATCGATACGTTCATTGGGTACTCTTGAGGTTAATTGTTTGGTTTGAGAATCATAGAGCCAAATTTTAGCATCGGTTGCTGATGAGACATTGGCAGCAATATACTCTA
>DYTG01000079.1 GCA_020726085.1 Sulfurovum sp. | reverse complement strand
TCAAGTGCCATAACTGAAAAATAGTCGGGAGAGGTAGGAATAATAAAATAATCACTAATCATAAAAAGATTTTGATTAATAGAGCTAAGCGATGGACTCATATCAATAAGAATATAATCGGCATCGTATTTTTTAGCTGTCTCATCCAATAGATAATTAATAGCCCCTGGTAGGTTTTGTAAAGTCATCAATGAGTCTGAAATAGTTTGAGCCATACCCAAGGTAATATCATATTCTGCAAACTTAATACTACCTGGCAAAAGATAGAGATTTTTGCACCCATCTATCTCAAAGCATTCCACAGGTTGGATTAACTTTGGTCTTGATTCAAAAGCAGGTGATAAGGCATCTTTTATGTTATCTTGATTTTCACTCAACTCTTCTAGCCCCTTAAAACCCATAACCATGCCCGTTAAATTACACTGAGAATCAGCATCTACCATAACAACTTTTTTACCTTTAGTAGCCAACATCCAACCTACATTAAAAACAGTTGTCGTTTTACTCGCTCCACCTTTATGATTAAAGAATGCTATTTTTTTACACATGATGATTTTCCTAAATTTTTTTACTTAAAACCATTATACACTAATTGATTTAAATCCACTACAATTTTACAACCAAACCCCATTAACCCAATAGTATCGCAGCACATACCCACTCACCATCAACGCATAGAGACTATTGGCAATAAGTGAAACGTTGTAGTCTCTTTTTTGAGGATTAGCAAGGAGTGAAATACCGTAAAATGTCCCCACAAAGAGCAAAATATAGAGCAAATAGCCCATATAATAGTAGTCACGTTGCAAGATACAAAAGGGACAGTGGTGGGTAGGTAATTCATAGATATAGGGTGCAAAGAATAAAATCAAACTTACAATAGAGACAAATAGATAGATAAGATTACTAAAAGCAAAAAGATAACGGTTTTTAAGTAGATACAAAAGCACTAGCAAAGTAAACGAACCGTAAAAGAGAGCGACAACGGTGCTGCTGGGCAGTGTAAATAAGTTGGCTAGATGGGATGTAGAGCTACTCGAATAGAGAGAACCGCAACAACTTACGATTTTATCGACATCAATAGCACTAAACATCGCTATTTCAAGATATATTTCCGCCATAAGCAAAACAAATCCAGCGATAAAAAGCCCAAATTTAAGCCGTGTAAAGGGGAAATGCTCAAAGCTCATATCACGGTGGTGCAACACCAGCCACAATCCAAAGAGATAGATATTGGCGATTTTAAGTATCAGCAACGGCAACCCCTCACGCGTCGCATCCACCACACCCGCTGCGCACATTGCACCCGTAAGCAAATGAGAGATACCATCAAGCGTATAGACAAAAAAGGCAAAGATAGGAAGTTTGATAATAAAGATAAATTGGATAACAGTTGCACCTAGATAGCTTTGTTTTTCGAGTTGGTATTGACGCTTGGTTGTGGCGTTGCTATCCCAATAACGTGCGATACGAAGGCTTAATACCAAAGCAACCCATCCAAAAAAGACAAAGAGGAGATTGAGTATCATAATAGCCACAATAGTAGGAGAGAGTATCATACCACTTTGCCCTTTTGTATCTCAACGACCCTATCGACACAATCAAGCCCAAAAAAGAGCGGATCGTGGGTGGCGATAATGGTGGTTTTGTTGGCACTTTTGAACTCTCGTAAAATCTCTATAAACTCCCATGAGAGCTTCTCATCAAGATTGGCAGTAGGCTCATCGGCGATAATAATGTGGGGGTCATTAATATAAGCTCTTGCTATTGCCACTCGTTGTTGCTCTCCGCCTGAGAGATGGCGTACTTGTAGGTATTTTTTATCGTTGATATGCAACTTTTCTAGTAGTTTATCGACTTTGGCTTCGAGTTCTTGCTCATCGGGATTATTGGGAATAAGGGGCAAGATGATGTTTTCAAATACGGTGAGATTGGCAATCAAATTGTATTTTTGAAAAATAAAGCCAATCGTTTCTCTGCGAAAAAGAGCCAAAAAATCATCGGGAAGCTTTGATATGCGTCTATTATCAACAATCACCTCTCCCGATGTAGGCTTGGATAACCCCGCAATAAGCGACAAAATTGTACTCTTGCCACTCCCACTAGCCCCTTTTAGCACGATGAGTTCTCCACTTCCAAACTCCAAATTAATACCCTCAACGGCTCTAACGGTATGCTTTTTGTTTATCTCATAAATTTTGGTTAGGTTTTTGATTTGGATCATGTTTATGATTTACCTATTAAAGGGATTTTAGTTTATCTACAAAAAATTGTAGTGATTTGATAGAGTAGTTTTTATATAAAAATTGATTGAAGTATTGCTTAAAAAACTCTACTTCACTGTTTTCAACAATCAATAAAATTGTGTCACTGTAATCTTTGACTTTTTTATTGGATTTCTTTTTTCTCATTCAAAATCACCCACTATACGACAACCTATCAACTCATCCAATGTCATAGGGCGTTCATAACCTAGACTCTCCATTTTCTTTTCAAGATTAGGTATCTCATCGGCTCGAATGGCTTGGGTATCCCCATCGCTATCACGATAGACAAAGATAATCTCTTCGATATTGGCGTGTTTAAGTATCTCTGTGGAGTGAGTGGTAATTAAAATCTGTTTTTCATTGCTTCTAAATGCTTCTAGTAGATAATTGACGGCTTTTAAGTGTAGATGTCGTTCGGGTTCATCGAAAGCTATTAACACATTTAAAAGACCTTCCGTTTGATGCAGTGCTGTCATTGTAGCGAGTAGATTAATCGTGCCATCAGAGACCATATCCATACCGATTATTTTATTGGTCTCCTTGAAGCCAATCAAATAATTTCCAAATGTCTCTTGCACATCAATACCATCAATTTCATTAACTGTCGTTATCATTGAATTAGAAATAATTTCAAAATCATTAGGACTTTTTTGTCTAAGTTCAAAAAGATTTTTTCCAAGGTTTACACCATCTTTTTGTAACTCTTTAGTAGCTTTTTTTTGGGATTCATTACGAATAGTTTGGGTATTAAAAGCGTATGTTTTGCTAAACAATGAAAATATTAAGTTCATATTTAAACTAGCAAGCTTAAAAGCCGTATTTGAATCAAGTTCTAAACTCTCAATTTCACATTTAAATTTTTTATATTTTTCAATTTCTAATATTTTATTACGTCTAAATGCTGATATTTCTAATAATCGTTCATTGTTATCATAAACATAATAGTGAGCAGTGGAAATAGTCTGAATATCTGCATTAAAAGTAAATCGTCTTTTTATAACAAAAGGTGTCTCAACTACAACAATCTCAATAATGATTGGTTCGCTGTCGTTATAATTATAGTTGAAAATTTTCTCATAACCATCTTTTTCTAAGATAGCTTGTTCATACCCTTTGAGCTGAACAATTGAAATAAACTCCAACACATCAATCAAATTACTCTTACCACTATTGTTTTCACCTACCACAATATTAAATTTACCCAATTCTATGGTCGTATCGTAAAAGCTTTTGTAGTTGTGGATATAGAGTCGTTTGAGTTGCATAATTGTTCCATTGTTTTGTAATTATTGTAGCATAATATTTATTTTACTGCCCACTTATCTTTATCGCCACTTTATTGGTGTTATCCCTAAAAATCGTTCTATCGCCTATTGTGCTGTAGGCAATATCGACATTTTGGGTTTTGATGCGTTGTTTGAAGCCATTGGGTGTTTGTGTGAGGTTTTGGGCATCAAAGATGGGCTTTTGGTTGAAAATATTGCTTAAGAGATCTTTGGGGTAGTGCGAGGATAAAAATTGCTCATTAAAACGACTCGGTTCGAGGCATTTTAGCTTATCCATACAGATACTATTGGGATAGATACTCAACACAAAGACAGGTTGAGCGTTGGCGTAAATTTCGACTTTGCTGCTCTCTTTGCCTTGATAAATGAAGCCCATATCGGCGTATTTGAGATAGGGAGTCTTGATAAGTATCAAAGCACTTTTTTGGGTTTGATAGCTAGGTTTTGTGCATCCCAAAAGCATTACTACAAAGAGAAGCATAAGAGATTTTGATGTAAAAAGAAATCGGTTCAAAAAAATTCTCCTTTTTTATTGAATTGTACCATATTTAAAGTTTATCTAAGGTTTATTTGGTATAATTTCAGTCCATTTAGTTTTGAAGTGGCCCCATCGTCTAGCGGTAAGGATCCCAGGTTTTCATCCTGGTTACAGGAGTTCGAATCTCCTTGGGGTCACCATCTAAATAGATTTACATTCTCTTTCATTGTTTGTTGGCCCCATCGTCTAGCGGTAAGGATCCCAGGTTTTCATCCTGGTTACAGGAGTTCGAATCTCCTTGGGGTCACCATTCCAATCAATTCAACTTAAAAATAGCAACAAAACAAAAAGCAAGGCATTCAACCTCACCTTTTTATTTATCGTATACTCTCCATGCCGTGATAGATTTTGAGTCTCTCTTCTTTGTCTAAACTTCGGAGTTCTCGCACACTTCTTTTGCCTATTTGGATAGGTACAAGCAAAGTAGTGTATCGCATAGCCAAAGGCTCATCAATAGCATAGGTTTGTGCATAGATGGTGATAAAATAGTCATCTTCTGCGTTGGCTAATGTTGTGAGCCTAATCACTACTTTATCGTAATCAACCCGCTCTGTTTTGTCTGCATCTTCTTGCAAAAGCTCCAATCTCTCATCGACAACCACTTGATAATGAGCCATTTTAGTACCCATTTCGCTTGTGAGTGTGATGGTAGTCTCAATGGCTTGATTGAGTTCCAAAACCGAATGGTTGAAATCCATAGAGAGATAACTTGAGGGTTTGGAGCAACTCACGGGTGATGTTCCATGATGGTGCGATGGATTAGCAAAGAGAGCTAGAGTTGCCAATGCTGTAAATAGTATGCCTTTTTTCATTGAATCTCCTCATTATTTTGTAAGCCAAAAAGCGAATCCCATACATCTTCAAAGAAATTGTTATCCTCTTCGATGTAGAGATCAAAACAGCTTTTGGTTGCATTGTTGTAATCAAAGAGATCAATGATGTGCAATCCTTTGCTAAGCTCTAACGTTTTGTATTCACTTGCGGTTCGTCTATTGTAGGCACCGCCTAGTTTGGTAATGGGTGAAGTTTTAAATACCTCAAAATCCCCATCACCCTCTAGCTTTGCTCCACTGACTGAAGCAACTTGAGTAAATTTAATCAAATAGTCACTGCTACTTGGAATATCGACTTTGATAAGTACACGGTTTAGCAATCGATTGGTACTGCCCAGTGTGGTTTGTGTGCAAAAACGTTTGGTTTGTTTGATAGCAATACTCTTGTAGATGGGTAGAGTATCTGCATTGCCCCCATCATTGAGTTGGTTTGAACCATAGTAATCGACAATAGGAGCAATATCTTCATGGTTCAAAATCGCATCAATGGCATTGCTATTGCTAGGATCGAGTTGCTTAAGTCCCGTAATAAAAGTAAAAATCGTCAAAAAGGCTGGATACTTCGTCTCAATGTTGGCAGCCACATTGTACAACGGTGCAAACCCCAATGAAACGATATCGTGTGCTTCGTTGTCATCGTCAAAAAGGTCGTACAAGATACGATGGATAGAACCTTCATTAAACCACCCTTTTTCGCCGTAGCCATCGTTTTCCAAATCAAAAACAGAACTGTAACCTTGTGTGGGTCCTGTGGTATCAATGTAGATAGGTGTACGATGTACGATTCCCGCAAAGGCATTGCACCACCCCTCTTCGTACGCCAAACGAGGATCAAGCTTAGAAGAGATATTGTGGTTGCCTCCTATGCTATCTTGGCGTGACACTTGTGCTTTGAGATAGTGTCCAAACTCATGGGTAACGACACTCACATCGTACTCATCGGTATCACGATTGGCATCGCCTAATATCCACAACTCTTTATCCTCACGACTGTAGTGGCTTGTGCCAATATAACCCAAATCTTTATCTCCCGTTGCCGCCTTGTTATCAGTCGACCAATTCACCATTAAAGGCTTTAAGGATGCTTTGGTATTTGCCTCTCGAAGGGTTTGCAATGCACTGTAGAGATTGCTAAGGATCGCAAAGGGTGCGGCGATACGATTTTGGCTGTAGCTATTGGTAGTCGTGTTCCAACCCGATTGGGCATTGAAATCTCTGATGCTTGTTGTCTCGTTGAGCTCTACGACACTGCCCTCCATGGCATATTGCAATTTCCCATCGACATTATCGACGACTCGAATATCCCATTTATCACTTTTGAGATAGGCATAAATGCGTACTTTGTAGGATTTTCCTGTTTGAAGATTTTCAAAGCGATACTTTCCGCTATCGTCTGTTGTTGTCTCATCGAGTTGCTTGTTTGCATTGTCGTAGAGTCTCGCCAGCACGCCACGAGAGGGTTCTTGTGTAATGTTCTCATAATCAAGCCCCATGTGCGTCACGGGTACTCTATCAAAGGTTACTTTTCCATCAATAGCACTTCCGCCACCTTGCGAATCAACCAACACCTCAACGCTTGTCACATTACCCTCTATCTTGCCATCAAAGGGGCGATAGGTAAAGGTATCTTTGCCATTGTAGCCTTGCGTAGGCGTATAGATGACCTTGTTTTGGCTCAACTCTACCCTGCCATGCGAGGGCGAAGTGACAATTTTAATACTCAATGTATCGCCGTTTGCATCGCTGTCATTGGCTAATACATCAATATAATCCGAGCCAACGGTGGTAAATTCTATCGTATCATCGACTCCCACGGGGGCAATATTGGCATCTGAAACATGAAGCGTTACTTTGGCGACTACGCCTACCTCTTTGCCATCACTTGGTCGATACTCAAAGCTATCTTCGCCCACAAAACCCACACGAGGCGTATAGGCTACACCCCCCTCAGCCACCACGACATTACCGTTTTGAGGTTGCACCAAAGATCCAACCGATAGGGTATCGCCGTCACTATCATTATCGTTGGCAAATATCTTGATAAGCGTACCTTGTGAATTGGCTACGATGGTTGCATTATCATCCGTAGCTATGGGCAAAGCATTGGGAATGACTTGCAATACATCAACCCAAACCCTTGTAGCGTTGGAACTCTTGCCGCTCTCATCGGTGACAACGTAATCAAAACTATCCATACCTATAAAATCGCTATTGGATACATACGTAATCGTTCCCTCATTGTTGATAACGGCACTACCGTAGCGTGGCAGTGTGATACTTTTGATGCTCAATGTATCGTTATCGTCATTAATATCATTAGCCAACAAATCCAGATAGTGAATCTTTTTTGAAACCACACTAAAGTTATCTTCTACCCCCACAGGAGCGTAATCAATATCTTTGATTTCAATGTTTACCAATGTCGCCACACCGATCTCTTGACCATCATAGGGCGTATAGGTAAAGCTATCCTCACCGTGATAGTTTTTGGCAGGCATATAGAGGATTTTGTCATTTTCAACATAAGTAATCCCATGATAAGGCTGAGAGATTTTGTCAATCGCCATTTTATCACCGTTGAGATCGACATCGTTGGCAAGAACATCAATCACCGTGCTATTGTTTTCATAGACGCTTACAGAGTCTTTGATTCCAAGAGGAGGCATATTGGGCATCTCAATGACAATATAAATCATCGTCTTATTTCCCTCTTCAAAGCCGTTAGTAGGAGTGTAGCTAAAGCTATCTGAACCTGTATAATCTTTGATAGGAGTATAGAGAATTTTATTGTTTGAAACCGTGAGCGTTCCATGAGAAGGAGCTGTTGTACTTTTGATACTTAATGGCTTGTCTGCTGGGGTCAAATCGTTGCTTAAGACATCAAGAGTAATGGATTGATTTTGAGTGATAGCGACGCTATCTTCGATTCCAATAGGCTTTTGTGCTTGTGCTTGAGAAGCGACGTAGAGAGTGACAAGAGCCTTTTGAGAAATCTCTTTACCATCGCTAATGGAGTAGTTTATGTAGTCAATGCCCTCAAAATTGGGATCGGGAGTATAACGCACAGAGGTTGTCAGCACCTCAATAACACCATGTGTGGGGTTGCTGGTGGTTGCAATTTTGAGGGTATCACCATCGACATCTTTATCGTTCGTGAGCAGTTTAAGGGTGTAATTTTTGCTATTTATCATCACAATAGCACTATCTGCATTGGCTATCGGAGGGCTATTGACAACAATAGGAGCGGGTGGGCTATCATTGTTTTCAATTTTGGCGGGTGAGCTACCGCAACTAGCTAAAAACAAAAGCAATGCAACCAATAACATATAACGAAACATCAAATAGCTCCAAATTTATAAATATAGATTTTATCATAATCCCTTTAAGAGTCCGTTAAAATGAGTACAAAAATCACCAAAGCCAACTTTCTTGTGCTATAATCCAATCAAAAAAGGCAAACCTGTTTGA
>DYTG01000213.1 GCA_020726085.1 Sulfurovum sp. | reverse complement strand
AAAGATAGTTATAAATCATTTAATGATTCCATTGAAGATTGGGAATATTTTAATTTAAAGGAGCAAAAATGAACCCACAACTTATCAAAAAGTGTCTCTTTCCCGCTGCGGGATACGGTACACGATTTTTACCCGCTACTAAGGCAATGCCCAAAGAGATGTTGCCCATACTCACCAAACCGCTTATTCAATACGGAGTCGAAGAGGCGATTGAGGCAGGAATGGATACTATGGCGATAGTCACAGGACGAGGCAAGAGGGCTATTGAGGATCATTTTGATATTAGCTACGAGCTAGAACATCAAATCAAAGGCACTTCCAAAGAGTATTATCTTAATGAAATTCGTAGCGTCATTGAGCAGTGTACCTTTAGCTACACACGCCAAATCGAGATGAAAGGGCTAGGTCATGCGATACTTTCAGGCGAGACGCTTATCGGCAACAATCCCTTTGCGGTGATACTTGCCGATGATTTGTGCGACCACGATGGCAAGGGAGTGCTATCTCAAATGGTCGCTGTTTATGCCAAATACAAATGCTCTATTGTGGCCATTGAAGAGATTGACATCAATGAGAGTCAAAAGTACGGTATTGTGGCTGGTAATCCTATCGAAGAGGGAATTTATATGGTAAGCGATATGGTCGAAAAGCCCGAACCCCAAGAGGCTCCTAGCAACCTTGCGATTATTGGACGCTACATTCTCACTCCTGATATTTTTGAGATTATCCGCTCAACCAAAGCAGGGAAAAATGGCGAAATTCAAATCACCGATGCACTGCTCACTCAAGCCAAAAAGGGAATGGTACTCGCCTATAAATTCAAAGGTAAACGCTTTGATTGCGGAAGTGTCGATGGTTTTGTCGAGGCTACCAACTACTTCTATGGCAAACAATAGAGTCCTTTGTTATGCCTATTTTTTTCTAAAAAAGTAGCAATAAACTTTCAAGTTACATACAAATACCTTAAACGCATAGAGTCTATCAAAGAGCGACTCAAAAAAGAGGGCAAAAACTGGAAAGATGCCACCTTTGAGGAGTTGGATTGCTACTGGGATGAAGCCAAAGCAAAAAAAGGTTCATAAATAATCAAGCTATTTTGCGAAGCCAAAGTATCACTTCTGAAAGAAATTATCGTTATTTCGCAAGACTTATGTGCTATAATCTAGCAAATAGATATGTAAAAAGGATTTACATGATTAATATCACGCTTTCAAGTTTACGCAACAATGAAGAGTTTTTTAACATTAATGATATTGCAAAAATTGTAAATGGACGCAAAAAAGAGGAAGTGGGATTTTTTGTACCCAAAGCCTTAAAAAAAGAGTTTGAAGCCTTTGTTGGCGAGATAGAAAAAAAGAAAAAACGCAAACTGCTCCAAAGAGTAGCCAAATCAAGTAAAAAAGACCCCATGGGCGATGGAGCCATTGATGATGGCATTGTATAGAGGGGATATTGTCTTGGTTGATT
>DYTG01000212.1 GCA_020726085.1 Sulfurovum sp. | reverse complement strand
TTGTCAAGTTGCAACGCATTGTGATAGTTCTCGCTCAAAATACCAAAACAAACGACCTTTGCTTCATTTTAGTCCTTTAAGCCAAATGGATATGAATTGCATTAAATTCACTAGAAATGGAGTGATTTATTATCAAGATTTAGATGAACAAAGTGAAATGAATTTTGATTTGGATAAGGTACTCAATCTCAATTGCAAATCTCTTTTGGAGACAAGAGAGAAGATTTCAAGAACAACAATATCCTCTCTAATCAAATATAAATTTGATAAAAAGTTTGTTACAAAAGAGTTAGAGTATTGGAAAAACAGCAATCAACACAATAGAGCTTTTTGTCAAGTAGCAATACTTGAACTGCAAAAGCATTTATAAAAGGAGTCCAACTATGAAACTAGCCATCATCGGAGCAGGAAAATGGGGACAAGCGCTCTATCATGCTTACGCCTCAAATAAAGATAACGATGTTGTCATCACCTCACGCACACCCAAAGATATTGAAAACTTTGTCACACTTAATGAAGCACTCTCTAGGGAGTATTTGATTGTGGCACTCCCTGCACAAATTGTACGCAGTTGGCTTCAAGAGCATTTTGTCGATAAGGGACAAAAGATTTTGGTAGCTGCCAAAGGGATAGAGACGGCTACGGGAGCGTTTTTGAATGATATTTACAAAGAGTTTCTTCCGATTAAACGTCTTGCGTTTCTCTCAGGTCCCTCGTTTGCTACAGAAGTCAAAGCCTCTTTGCCTACCGCACTCGTGATTAGCTCCAAAAACAAACCCCTTGCCAATCAATACGCCTCGGCTTTGCCAAAATATATCAAAGGGTATGTCGATAAAGATGTGATAGGTGCTGAAGTAGCGGGGGCTTACAAAAATGTCATTGCCATTGCTAGCGGGGTATGTGATGGGTTAAAACTAGGCAATAACGCTAGGGCGGCACTTATTTCAAGGGGATTAGTAGAGATGAGTCGCTTTGGTAAGTTTTTTGGGGCTAAAAACAAGACGTTTTTATCGTTGGGCGGAGCGGGGGATTTGTTTCTCACGGCTAGTTCTACGCTCTCACGAAACTACCGTGTAGGACTAGGACTCTCCAAAGGCAAAAAGCTTGAAGAGATTTTGGAAGAGCTAGGCGAGGTGGCGGAAGGGGTAGGAACGGCTCGTGCTATTGAAAATATAGCTACTCAAAACGCACTCTATCTTCCTATCGCACACGAAGTCTATTTGATGCTTGATCAAAACAAAGACCCACTCAAAAGTGTACAAGATTTGCTCAAATAACAAGAGCAAATAGGCAAAATCGAAAAAGTTTGAAAAAACGGACTCATTTTCTACAAAATAGCCAAATTGTCTTGACAAAAGAAGTCAATTTTGTATATAATATCGCCCACCCATTAAGTAATTATGCTTAAGGTAAATTAAACATTCCGAATTAGCTCAGCGGTAGAGTAGGTGACTGTTAATCACTTGGTC
>DYTG01000211.1 GCA_020726085.1 Sulfurovum sp. | reverse complement strand
TCTGGAAGCAAGTTAAAAGCATAGGTGTTGCACTTATGACTTGAATTGGCGTTTTCATTGTTCGCTCAGTGCCAATTTAATGGCAAGCCCCGCAAAAACTGTGCCAGCTACTTTATTTAAAATACTCTCACCATGCTTTGTTTGTGAAAACCACGCACCAATACGCCCTGCCAAAAGTGCTATGAGACTAAAGACAACAAGGGCACACACCATAAACGTCGCCCCCAAGACAAAAACCTGTACGGTAACATTGTCCAGTTCTGGGCGTGTAAATTGCGGTAAAAAAGCTAAAAAGAAGATAGAAACTTTAGGATTAGTCACATTCATAAAAATGCCCCTTCGGTACAAGGAAAGTGCACTTTGGGGTGTTGTGTCCGCACTGAGTTTGGTTTTAGCACTCTCTTTAAAAGAGAGATACGCCAAATAGAGCAGATACAGTGCTCCCGCGATTTTTAAAAGCGTAAATGCCACCACGGAAGTTTGAAAAATAACCGCCACCCCAAGAGCCACAGCAGAGGTATGAAACACCAACCCACTGCATAAACCCAGCGTAATAATAATCCCTGCCCTGCTTCCTTTGACCATCGATTGGGTGAGTACAAAGATATTATCAGGACCAGGGGCTAGGGCTAAAAGCGTGGAAGCCACGACAAACATACCCAGTGTTTGGAAATCAAGCATTGTCTTTTCCTTTACGTGTAATGCATTAGACTTCTTTCATAACCCATTGAAAGAAGTCTATTTAGTCGCCCCTGAAAAAACAACCAACCCCCTAAATTCAGGGCTTTCATAGCCATTTTACAGTATAATTTCGACCATAAACAAGGGGGTCACCCCTCTATTTCTGGTCGAAAAGGATCTCTTTGCTTCTTAAAATGACACCTACAAATCAACCCAATCTTTTTTATGGTTCCTTGATGGATATGCTCGATAGAAATGATCCACTGATTGCTTTGGCACATGCGATTGATTGGAAAAGGATAGAAGAGGCATTGTCTGCTTATTACTGTATTGACAAAGGAAGACCCGCTAAACCGCTACGTTTAATGGCAGGATTATTGATGCTCAAACAGTTAGAGAATCTTTCCGATGAGAATGTTGTCGTGCAATGGAAACGTAATCCTTATTACCAATACTTCTGTGGGTTGAGTGATTACCAATGTGGGCTACCCTGTGATGCAACAGAGCTGGTAAAGTTTCGCAATCGTATTGGTCAAAGTGGTGTGGATGCTATCTTTGGTGCCAGTGTAGCCTTACACCCCGAAGCATCACAAGAAGAGCATGTCATTATTGACTCCACTGCCCAAGAGAAGAATATCACTTATCCTACCGATGGTAAACTTGCCATTAAGATGATTCACGCATTGCACAAGATTGCAAAGAGGGAAGGTATTGCACTACGACGTACCTACCTCAAAGAGATTAAAGAGCATCGTATCACCTTACGCTTCTTTAGACATCCCAAGAAGAAACACAAAGCACGCAGTGCTATGAA
>DYTG01000210.1 GCA_020726085.1 Sulfurovum sp. | reverse complement strand
TAATTAAATTGTAACTAAAAAAGACTACTATTACGTATTAACATAAGGATTGGATATGAACAAGATAACTACAGATATATTGATTATTGGTGCAGGACCATCGGGACTTGTGGCAGCAGCTACGGCGCATGAAAATTACCCAGACAAAACCATTATTGTTGTCAAAGAGGATCAAAAAGGGCAAGTACCATGTGGGATTCCCTACGTATTTGGGGAGATTTTAAACGATGTAGAGAAAAACGCTATGCCTTGCGGTGGGGATATGCCCAATATTACCAAAATTGTTGATACTATTCAAAGTGTCGATATTGATGCCAAAATCGCTACGGGGATAGAACACTCTATTGTTTTTGATAAGCTTATCTTTGCGACGGGTTCTATCTCTTTTGTGCATCCTAGCTTTGAAGATGCTGTTATACTTGAGAATGTCTTTACTATTGAGAAAAAATACGAAGAGGTTAAACGACTCAAAGAGTATCTTCAAGACAAACAAAAAGTTGTCATTATCGGCACAGGATTTATCGGTGTAGAGTTGGCCGAACAGCTCCAAAGCGTGGGCAAAGAGGTTACTATCATAGGTGGAAGACATATTTTGGCAAACTCTTTTGATGTCGATATGGCTATCAAAGCCGAAGAGATTATGCGTAGCAAAGGTATCCGCCTTGCCCTTGGACAACACGCCAAAACCATCCTACGCCACGACAATAGGGCTAGAGGCATTGAGCTTTTTGATGGCAATACCATCGAAGCCGATGTCATTATCCTAGCAACAGGATACCAACCCAATACGCAGTTGGCTCAAGAGGCAGGGCTAAAATTGGCTCGATACGGCGGTATTTGGGTCGATGAGTACATGCGTACACGCAACAAAAATATATTTGCCGTAGGTGATTGTTGCGGAAGACGAGACTTTATTACCCGTGACCCCTCCAAAGTAATGTTGGCTTCTACCTCAGCGGCCGAAGCAAGAGTGGCGGGAAGTTCACTCTATCAGCTTAAAAACCTCAAAGGCTTCAATGGTACGATTGCTATCTTTTCGACGATGATAGGCGATAGAGCCTTTGCGAGTGCGGGAGTGACACAAGATAGGGCTGAGGAAGAAAATATTGATTATGTCACGGGCTATTTTGAAGGGATGAATCGCCATCCTAGCACCATTGGCGATGCCTCTAAACAATCAGTCAAACTTATCGCCATGCGAAACAGCGGTCAAGTTATCGGTGGACAAGTAATCGGCGACAAAGAGGCGGGGGAGATTATCAACATTATTGGATTAGCCATTGAAGCAGGACTTACTATTCACAATATCATCTCATTGCAAGTCGCCACCCAACCGCTCCTCACAGCAGCACCTACTACCTATCCGATTATCAAAGCAGCTCAAAATTGCTTGATTGCACACCGATAATCCCAAAAAAACAAATTAAGCAAATACGTAAGGTTGGATAGTAATTGAAAAAGGTGATGAGAGTCACCTTTTGGATTATAAACAGCCC
>DYTG01000078.1 GCA_020726085.1 Sulfurovum sp. | reverse complement strand
AATTACCGTGAATGATTTTTTCAAGTGTTGAGATTCCTATTGGTAGTTTTTTCATGGTTGAGTCTTTTTTTTGCTAGATTATATCATATTTTGGGTTGATACCAAAGCAAAGAGCTATCGTGCTTTAGGCTTGAGAAGCCTTGTGACACATTGAAAATTTGGGTATGAAACTACTCGCCCTATCCAATACCTCTTTGGCTTGGGTATCGTTTAGGTGGAGTTCTTGGGTGATACGATAGGCTTGATTGAAGATACAGTTGATGCATTGTGGGGAGATAATCATCTATTTGCCTCTGTAACGTCTAAAAATAGCCTCGAAATCAAACGCCACGGAGCATCCATCTATCTCAAAATGGTAGGTTTCGTTGTCATAATCCCCCTCTTTGCGATAGACTCCATCGTGCAATCGATAGAGTTTGGCTTTGAGCAAATCGGGATAGACGATACAGTAGTACTCTACTCCCTCGTTTTGATAGATTTCAAATTTGATACGCTCATCACACACACCTGAGCTTTTGGAGAGAACCTCAAAGATCACTTTGGGGGCTTTGGTGAGGTAATCATCGGGTTCGTAGCATACCACTACGCAATCGGGAATAAGTACCGTCGATTGATCAATTCGCCACTCTGCTTCAATAATAGCTACACAACTTCCTTCACACACCTCTAGGGCACGGGTGCAGACGCCATGGCATAAGTGATACCACTAATAAGCTCCCATTTTCCATCCCAACTGACGTAATCCATAATAGTGTAGTAGGGCAAATACTCCTCTTTTAACGCTCCTATAGCGACTCCTTTTGGTTTTTTTTGATTATAGCATATTTTATTGCTCATTTTGCCCTTCATCAATTATATGGGATTGACCCGCTTCAGGCATATAGAGGCTCACAGAGGGGAAAGCAAACTCTAGGTGGTTGTTTTTGAAAATATCGGCGATTTTGAACATAATATCTTGTTTGACTTCGAGATAATCGATCCAATTGACACTTTTGGAAAAGCAATAGACCATAATATTGATACTCGAATCCCCAAAGCTATCAAGAGAGACAAGCAACGTGGTTTTGACTCCTCTTGCATCTTCTTCGGAGACAAGGCGTAGCGATTTTTCTTTGTGGGTTTTAAATTGTGTCTTATTTGAAGCAATATCGGGGTGGTCTAAGAGCATCTCTTTGATATCTTCAATCGCTTTTTTAATATCGTCAAAGTTGGAGTTGTAAGTCACACCCAAATACATTTTGATACGTCGTCCCATGATACGTTTGTTCCAGTTTGCTACGCTGTTGTTAGCAATAATGAAATTTGGGACGCTAATAAGGGCATTATCAAAGGTTCTAATGGTCGTACTTCGTATTCCAATCTCCACCACTGTTCCCTCATCTTTGCCTACGTTGATCCAATCGCCTTGTGAAAAGAGATTATCAAGCAAGATAGAAATAGAACCCAAAAAATTCGCCAAAGTATCACGCGCAGCAAAAGCAATGGCAAGTGAACCAATGCCTAATCCTGAGAGAATAGCGGTGAGTTCTACTTCGTAGATTTTAAGCACAAGCAAAAGTCCTATCAAAAAGACAATAAAATTGATAAGTTTCACCACAAGATTGATAATTTCGGTGCGGTACGATTTGTTTTGCTGATTAAAGGAGTTGATTTTAATAACCGAGATAGTGTAGATGATTTTGTGTACCAAATAGGTCAAAAGAATGATATAAGTCGTAATAAAGAGTTTGCGACTCTCATCGACATTAGCACCCACTCCTAGCACAATGTCGCTTATCATATCAATACCAAAGACGATAATAAAGAGTCGAATGGTATTTTGAAACTCTTTGATAATGTACAAGGTATCATCGGTGTCTAATTTAAAATATTTAAGTATAAGATGTACAATCCAGTAGTAAAGTGTGCTCAAAAGCAACGCCCAAAAGATTATCAATATAATCATAACTAGCTTGGTCGTATCAAGCCCTATGGGCTTCAAGATGGTATCAAGTTTTTTTGCAAAGCTCAATTTTGCAATCCAAACCCCCGTAGAATCAAGCCCAAACGTTGTATAAATTTCACTTTTGTAAAAGGTATCTTGATAGGTCAAGATGTATTTACGCATATCGTTATTGATAGCAATGAGATAGTTTAATTTGTCGTTGTATTTATTGATATTGGCGACTATCTCCTCTTCATCGTAGAGTACATTTTCGTAGAGTTTTGAAAAATCCTCCTCGCTGGTCATAGCGTTTTTATTCTTTAGCGTAATGCGATCAAGCTCTTCATTAAACTCCTTTTTGGTAGCCATATAAGTAGAAGTAATAGTATCACGAATCAACTCAAAAAAGTTTTCCAAAGATTGATAATATTTAAGCTTCAAGGTATCAAGATGAACAGCGTCCAAACGTTTCTCTTTGCTGTTTTTTTTGATACTCTTTTGAAGTGCTTTGATGCTGCTTTGATTAGAAATAGGCAAAGAGAGAATCTTCTCTTTCTCATTCATGACTGTATTAAAAAAACTCTTTTGATTCTCTTCTAGCTCATTTTGAAAACTCTTTAATTTCACTTCAGAGGCATTAAGGTCTTTTATTTTGGCATAAATCGCAGATTGTTTGTTGATGTATTGGATGACAATATCATCGCTATTAGCACCATAAAGTGCATGAAATAACAAAAAGAGCAACACGATTAAAGTTTTTTTCATAAACATACTCACTTAATAAGATATAATTGCACTCACATTATATAGATAGATTATTAAATCAAGCTTTGGGAGGGTAATTGTGGAGCATCTTACTATTTTAGAAGACTACCTCTTGCAAGATATTGCCGATATGCACCCCTCCGAGATTGCCAAAGTATTGCGTGAACTTAGCGAGGAGGAATTTGCACGTTACATTCACAAAATCCCTAACGAACTTCTTGCTTATGTCGTTTTTGAGCTTCCTGATCGTTATTTTGGTGAGATTATCGACAATGTTGCCACAGAAGATTTGACCTATTCCATTCAAGAACTCGAAAGTGATGACAAAACAGACTTTATGCAGTATCTTGAAGAGTACGATGTGCAAAAGGCTCAAGAGGTCTTTGAAGCACTTGATCAAAACGAACAAGAAGAGATTTTAGAACTCAAAAAATACGATGAGAATCTAGCGGGTGCTTACATGCAAAAAGAGGTATTTTCCGCCAAAGAGGATGAGAATACCGATAGCGTCATCAAACGTTTTGCACGACTTAAAAAAAATCATGAAATTGAAAATGTGCAATATCTTTTTGTGACCAAAGAGAACAATTACCTAAGTTTTGGTATTAGTTTGGAAGATTTGCTTATTTTTGATTTCAAACGCTCGATTATCGAAAACATTCGCAACAGTAGCGATGAGGAGTTTATACCAACCATTGGTTACGATACCCAAAGCATCGATGAAATCGTCACTATTTTCAAAGAGTACGATTTGAGTGTTTTGCCTATCGTTAATGAAAAAAATATACTCGTAGGGCGGATTACTTCGGATGATATTTACGATGTTATCAACGAACAAGCAACCGAGCAAATGTACAATATGGCAGGGGTTGATGATGTAGCCGAAGAGGAAGAGGATATTGTTCAAGCAGGAAAAAAACGTGCTTTTTGGCTAGGACTCAATCTTCTTACAGCCATTATGGCTTCTGTTGTCATTGGAATGTTTAGCCAGACACTCGAAACGCTTGTGGCACTAGCAATACTCATGCCCATCGTGGCTTCCATGGGAGGCAATGCAGGAACGCAATCGCTCACCGTTGTGGTTAGGCAACTAGCACTGGGCAATATTGCTTCCAAAGATGCAATACGAACCATCAAAAAAGAGGTTATATTATCCATTGGAAACGGCTTAATTTTTGCTACCATCATGGGCATTATCGCCTCTTTTTGGTTTCATCAAGGAATGCTTGGCGTGGTTATTGCCCTCTCGATGGTTATTAATCTACTCGCAGCAGGTTTTTTTGGAGCAGCCATTCCTTTGTTGCTCAAAAAATTCAATATCGACCCCGCCATTGGCAGCACGGTCATCTTAACAACCGTTACAGACATCGTTGGCTTTTTAAGCTTTTTGGGTTTGGCAACGGTGATTTTATTATAATATAGGTACAACATGAACAGCAAAAAAATCAAAACCTTCAAAACTCCTATCGTAGGAGGCAAATTTAAAGGAAGAAATATCGAAATACCCCAACTCGATTCAACAAGAAGCTCCAAATCAATTCTAAGAGAGTCGCTTTTTAATACGTTGCAATTTAATATTATCGACAAAAATTTTGTTGAACTCTTTGCAGGAAGCGGTTCGGTTGGGCTTGAAGCCATTAGTCGAGAGGCCAACCACGCTTTTTTCATCGAAAAAAACAAAACTGCTTATATGCAACTCCAATCCAATATCCGCTCCTTTGGAGTCAATAACGCCACAGCACTTTTGGGCGATAGCTTTGAGAAATTTGATACCGTTCATACCCAGCTTAAACACGCAGGGATTAAAACCTACTTCTATTTTGACCCTCCTTTTTCGATTCGTGAAGGGATGGAGGATATTTATGACAAAACCCTTGCACTTATTGCCTCTATTGATGTAAACATTTGCGAAATGGTCATCATAGAACACATGAGTCTACTAGAACTACCCAGTGAAATAGGCAAACTCAAACTCCTCAAACGCAAAAAGTTTGGTAAAAGTTCGTTGAGCTACTACAACTAGTAACTCATTCGTAACCAAAAAAAGCTACTATTCCTACAAAAACAAGGGATTTATCGTGACGTATTTTAGATCGATATTTATTTCCGATGTACATCTTGGCACCAAAGAGTCTCAAGCACCCGCTCTTCTTGATTTTTTACGTGATTATGAGTGCGAAAATCTCTATTTGGTGGGTGATATTATTGATGGTTGGGCGATTAGACGTAAATTCACATGGGAACAATCGCACTCCGATGTGATTCAAAAGATACTTAGAAAAGCTCGAAAAGGGACCAATATCTATTACGTCATTGGCAACCACGATGAGTTTGTACGAGGCTTTTTGCCTTTGCAGTTGGGACACTCCATCAAGATAGACAACACTTTTGATTACATCTCTCTCAAAAACAAACGCTACCTTATAACGCACGGGGACTTTTTTGACTCCATTACACTTACTAAAAAATGGTTGGCTATCACAGGCGATAGAGCCTATACCTTTTTTCTTAAGACCAATCGTCCTATCAATTATATTCGCCAACGCTTAGGATACAAGCGTTTTTGGTCGCTCTCAAAGTTTTTGAAACAAAACGTCAAAAAAGCGGTGATGTTTATTGATGATTATGAAAATATCCTAGCCCTCCATGCCAAAAAAAACAAGTATGACGGGGTCATTTGCGGACACATTCACCATCCCGAAATCAAAGAGATTAATGGGATTGAATATATCAATACAGGCGATTGGATTGAGAGCAACAGTGCTATTGTTGAAACTCTTGAGGGAGAGTTTGTGTTGCTTGATTTTTTAGAACCCCATCAACAATAAAAAAACATATATCACACTTCCAACAGTTTTTGGTCTGTTGGGCTTTGAATATCACATCTCAAAATCACTATTTTGATAATCAAATAGTTTTGAAAAATCAATACACGACAACGCATTCTAAAGAGAGTTTATCCCTAGCTCCTTAGCCAAATACTCCCCTGTGTAGCTTTTGGTTTTGGGGTGGTTTTTGGCTACGCTTTGAGGTGAGCCTGTGGCGATGATGTGTCCGCCTTTGTCACCGCCCTCTAGTCCCATATCGATGATATAATCGGCGTTTTTGATCATATCCAAATTGTGTTCTATCACCACCACACTATTGCCTAGCTCTACCAAATGATGCAAGACTCCCGTAAGCCTATCGACATCGGCAAAGTGCAATCCCGTGGTGGGTTCGTCTAAAATATACAACGTATTGCCTGTATCTTTACGGCTTAGTTCTTTGGCAAGTTTGATACGTTGTGCCTCTCCACCACTAAGCGTTACGGCGTTTTGTCCGAGTTTGAGGTAATCTAGTCCCACGGCTTTGAGTGTGGAGAGTTTGTTGAAGATAGCAGGAATGGGACGAAAAAACTCCAAAGCATCTACTACGCTCATATCAAGCACTTGAGCTATGTGTTTGTTTTTGTATTGTACCTCTAGGGTTTGGGGATTGTAGCGTGTACCACCGCACCCATCACACGCCACCATTACATCGGGCAAAAAGTGCATCTCGATTTTGATCTCCCCCTCACCTTGACACTTCTCGCATCGCCCTCCCTTGACGTTGAAGCTAAAACGCCCCACTTTGTAGCCTCTTAGCTGTGCTTCTTTGGTCTGGACAAAGAGTTTGCGTATCTCATCCATGACACCCGTATAGGTAGCGGGATTACTTCGGGGGGTTCGTCCGATAGGGCTTTGGTCGAGATAGATGACTTTATCAAGTTGTTCCAATCCTTTGATGGTAACTCCATCGACTTTGTGGATTTTACGGGCGTTGTTGAGTATCTCTTGGGCTACGGGCAAAAGCGTTTGCAAGATAAGCGAACTCTTGCCACTACCGCTCACACCTGTAATGGCGACAAAATTGCGTAAGGGGATTTTGGTAGAGAGTTTTTTGATGTTGTTGAGGGTGACGTTTTTGATTTCTAGCCACTCCTTTTGGGGGCGATGGGTGGCATAATCGACACTTAGACGATTGTAGAGATAATCGGCACTCAAAGTAGTAGCATATTCAAGCTCTTTGGGAGTGCCACTAAAGACGACTTCACCGCCATATTCCCCCGCACCTGGTCCTATATCGATGATGTAATCGGCCGCCATAATGGTCTCTTTGTCATGTTCTACGACGATGACGCTGTTGCCTTTGTCTCTAAGGGATTTGAGTGTTTTGATAAGCCTCATGGTATCACGCTCATGCAATCCGATACTAGGTTCATCAAGTACATACATCACCCCCGTAAGTCCAGAGCCAATTTGCGAAGCGATACGAATGCGTTGCGATTCACCCCCTGAAATGGTACGAGCGTCACGACTGAGCGCCAAATAGCCCAATCCTACATCGTAGAGGAAGTAGAGGCGTTCTTTGATCTCTTTGAAAATAGGGGCTGAGATTTGGGTTTGTTGAGGGGTGAGATGGCTAAAGTGGCTCTCATTTTCAAAATACTTCAAAGACTCCTCAATAGGCATATTGATAATATCGCTTATGTTTTTGTGTTGAATGCGTACCGCTAGAGAGGGAGGGCTTAATCGATTGCCTCCACACGCAGCACAACGGTTTTCACTCATGTAGTCGCTCATATCTTTGGTATCGCTAAAAAGCTCTTTGGCAAAGACTTTGATGCCTATCCATGGCTTTTGAAGTCGGTGGCGTTTCCATGTGAAATCAACCTTTTCGCCTGTTCCATCAATAAGCATGGTTTTGGCTTTTTGGGGGAGCTGAGCGTAGGGAATGGTGGTATCAATGGCGTTTTGTTTGCAAAAGCTCTCCAAAAGTTTGGCGTAGTAGCTTTTGTTGAAGCCGTACATGGTTTTGATAGCTCCTTTGTCGATGCTTAGGGTTTCGTCGATGATTTTATGCAAATCAATGTCGTAACGAATGCCCAACCCCTCACACTGCGTACACGCTCCTTTAGGGGAATTAAAAGAGAAACTCACGGGTTCAAGAGGCTCAAAGCTAAGTTTGCAATCAAAACAAGCAAGGTGTTCGGAGTAGTGAATATGCTTTTGCATCACTCCCACATCTTCGTGGTTGGTTAGCTCTAACTCCACTTCTCCGTAGCTTAGCATAAGTGCTTTTTCAATATCTTGTGCGATTCGTTCACGATTGTCGGATTTGATAACAACTCTATCGATGACGACTTTGATGGTGTGTTTTTTGGTTTTGCTAAGCTCTATCTCTTCATCGAGACGCACCATGACTCCATCAATTATCGCCCGTACAAAGCCTTTGGCTACGAGTGATTCAAGCAACTCTTTAAACGTGCCTTTTTTCTCTTTGATAAGGGGGGTTAGAATGATGAGTTTGGTTTCATCGGGTAGTTTTTGAATTTCATCGATAATGTCACTTGCACTCATAGAGCTAATAGGTTTGCCGCACTCATGGCAGTGCTGTGAGCCAATACGGGCAAAAAGCAGACGCAAATAGTCGTAAATCTCCGTAATCGTCCCTACTGTTGAGCGGGGATTTTTGGAAGTGGTCTTTTGATCTATCGCAATAGCAGGGGTGAGTCCCTCTATCTTGTCGACATTGGGTTTGCCCACTTTGCCCAAAAACTGCCGTGCGTAGGAGGAGAGCGATTCGATGTAGCGTCGTTGCCCCTCCGAATAGAGAGTCGAAAAAGCAAGTGAACTCTTACCGCTACCACTAATACCTGTAATGACTACCAATTTGTTTTTGGGAATCGTGAGATTGATATTTTTGAGATTGTGTTCTCTAGCTCCATAGACTTCGATGTTTTCAATGCTCATTTGCAACCTTGGGTTTTTAGTTGCAATTGTAGGAAAGTGTTGATAAAAGGTAGCTAAAGAGTTTGAGTGATACCCTCACACCCTGATGGGCTATAAATCAATCTTCCAAACACTCTTTGCAATCTTTGCAAACTCTTTTTGGTGTTGTCTTATCTTATCACTATAATCTTGCCCAGCTTTTTGATTTTCAATATTTACCAAAATATATTTGATCAGTTTTCTCTTGCCCATATCTATGTTGATTGATCAACACCTTAGCCAAAAACCTCTCGCTCATAAACATCGATTTCAGGTCATTTACACTGTAAGT
>DYTG01000077.1 GCA_020726085.1 Sulfurovum sp. | reverse complement strand
GCTATTCATAGTTTTGCGAAGTTTTCAGAATTTCTGTATGCATTCCACCTCAGGAGAGGTGGAATGAGAAACATATAAAAGTATTGCTATTTTATAAAACTTATGATAGACTATCTCTATGAAAAAAGCAAACTTTGAATGGGATGATAACAAAAATATATCAAACCAAGAAAAACATCATCTTTCTTTTGAAAAAGCACAAAGTGCTTTTTAGATGAGAATAGAATTATTGCAGAAGATTTAGAACATAGCCAAGATGAAAAAAGATATTTTTGTTTTGGTCAAGTTGGTAAAGAAATTATAACTGTAAGATTTGTTTATAGAAATAATAAAATTAGAATCTTTGGTGCAGGATATTGGAGAAAAGGAAAAAAGATTTATGAAGAAAATAATTAAATATACAGATGAACCAATTGGAGATATAAAAATCATAGAAGATTTTTTACCATCACCAAAAGATTTAATCTTTAAAGAAGAAAATGTAAAAGTTACAATTTCTTTGACAAAAGAAAGTGTTGACTTTTTTAAAGCAGAAGCCAAAAAACATCATACTCAATATCAAAAAATGATAAGAAATTTATTGGATGTTTATGCAGACAATCATAGTCGTGGATTGGTCAACCTATAACAAATCATAGAAGAGGAGCAAGGTTATAGACGGCAATAATTCAAGCTTTTAATGTCGCATTAAGATACTTAAATTGCCATGTCCCTCACTTTAACCGTTACATTTTTTCTCGTTGTACCTCTCCTGAGGTGGAACGAGAAGGAGAAAAGATTGTTTAAAAGTTTGTTATTTTTTGTTTTTCTTATAATTAGTATATCTTTTTTAGATTTTTTACGCTATAATCGTTTTTCATTTTATATAGTATCTTTCTATCTTAATCACAAATCAAAATGGAAATTTCAATTGACCTAAAGTTGGCTTCTCATTAATCGTAGGAGATATTTGGCTTTAGCTAATATAGATCGATATTAATGAAAAATTAACACAAAAGAGAAATTGATGAATTTTAACGATTTTAACTTCAAGTCCACACTTCAAGAGGCCATTGATGAGGCGGGTTTCAAAGAGCCTAGTCCGATACAAAAAGAGGCTATTCCCCCTATTTTGGAGGGCAAAGATGTCATAGCACAAGCCCACACAGGTACAGGAAAAACGGCAGCTTTTGGTTTGCCTATGATTAACCTAATGGATGGCAAAAGCGGCATCGAAGCCCTTGTGATTGTCCCTACTCGCGAACTTGCCATGCAAGTAAGCGATGAGTTGTACCGCTTTGGACGACTCTCCAATATCAAAACCGCTACCGTTTATGGCGGAACGGCTTACAATAAACAGCTTGAACGTATCAGTTTGGCCAATATTATTGTCGCTACTCCAGGGAGATTGCAAGACCTTCTCAAAAGCGGTAAGCTCAAAATCAAACCCAAATTTATTGTCCTTGATGAGGCCGATGAGATGCTTGATATGGGATTTTTGGATGAGATTAAGCAGATTTTTAAACTCTTCAATCACAAAAAACAAACGTTGATGTTTTCGGCTACCATGCCTCAAGCCATCAAGATACTCGCCAATGAGATTTTAGTAGAACCTACAACCATTACTATTACCAAAAGTGATTCTACCAACAAAAACATTACGCAAGATTACTATGTCATGAACGAAAGCGAACGAGATGATGCGCTTATTCGTTTGATTGACTACAAAAATCCCTCCAAAGCGATTATCTTTTGCCGTATGAAAAAAGAGGTAGATAGATTGGTGACCCATCTAGTCGCTTCGGGTTTCAAAGCCAAAGGACTTCACGGAGATATGGAACAACGCCAACGTGAGGTCGTCATTCGGGCTTTCAAACAAGGACAAGTGGATATTTTCGTCGCTACCGATGTTGCAGCACGTGGGCTTGATGTCAATGATGTATCGCACGTCTTTAACTACCATATTCCTTTTGATAGTGAGAGCTATGTGCACCGTATCGGACGAACAGGAAGAGCAGGAAAAGAGGGAGAGGCGATTACACTCGTAACACCTAGCGAACTCAAAGCTCTTCAAAAAATCCAAAAAGATATTGGTTCAAAAATTACCACTCAAGAGATTCCTACCAAAGATGAAGTGGTCAATTCTCAACAAGACAATCTTATTGAGCTTATCCTTAATACCGATGAAGCCCAAAGCAGTCACGAAGTTATTAAAAAGCTCTCTTCGCATCTTGATATTACTGCTATTGCTTATAAACTTGTCTCATTGGTACAAAAACAAAACGAGATTATGGGTGCTAATGTCATTGGTATGAATTTGACTCAAATCGAACGCCTCATTGAGCAAAAATCCAATGAAAGAGATGATAAAGGACGACGAAGAGGCGGTGGTGGAGGTGGCAACCGAAACGCTCCTAACCGAAACCGAAACCGAAATCAAAGCGGTGGTGGCGGTAGCCGAAGCGGTGACCGAAACCACAGTGCCAAAAAGAAGTGGGATTAATCTCCTAAGTTTGCATACTCCAAAGCCTCGTTGAAAAAAACTTACGAGGGTGAGGATGATTGTTTCTTGGGTAGTGCAAAATGAGACTAACACAAAATGAAAAAGACTCAATCAAGAAGACATTTTTAGAAGTTTTTGGAGAGGGCGAAATCTATCTTTTTGGTTCTAGGGTTGATGATTCAAAAAGAGGTGGTGATATTGATTTGTTTATTAGGTTGCCTTATTGTCTAAATAGTGATGATTTGTTTGATAAAAAAAGTGAATTTAGGTTAAAATTGTACAGACTCATAGGTGAACAAAAGATAGATACAGTATTTTCAAAAGATAAGCCAACGAGTATAGAAAAAACAGCTCTCCAAACAGGGGTTTTGTTGTGAACAGTGAAATCATTAGAGAACGACTTGAAAAAATAGTTTATGAGTGCGATAAACATTTAGAGAGAATGAGCAGTGCTGCAAGAAAAATGGCAAATACTATGCCCCCTGATGAAGAAAAATATATCGCTCTTGGTGAGGATGAAATCCAAAACATTGATCAATTTTTATTTAGATTCGCAAAACTTCAAGATGGGATGGGACAAAAACTTTTTAAGACCGTATTGGTTTTTCTTGGAGAAGAGATAGAGGGTAAACCCTTCATAGATATTCTCAATCAGATGGAAAAAATTCATCTAATAGATGCAGCAAATGATTGGATGAAACTTCGAGACGATAGAAATGAGCTTTCGCATAACTATAAAAACCAACCGCAAGAGATGTCGGTGGCATTAAACAAACTCTATGAAAAACGATTGTTATTAGAAGCCATATACAGTAAAATCAAGACATTTTACTATCAAAAAAAGTAGCCTAAAATCAAGAGGCGACTCAATTATTACCCTCCCTCTCTCAATAAATATCTATGCTTCTTTATCATCTTTGTAAACCCTTACCAATGTTTTTGTTTTTTTGTGCTATTGTTTTGCAAAAAAATAGTAGGAGTATCGATGATAGTAGGTATAGAGGGCATTGTGGAGCAAAAAGAGCCTACGGTTGTGCAGATTAATGTCCATGGATTAATCTATGAGGTACATATCTCTCTCAATAGCTCCAATACTCTCCAACAAGAGACCAAAATCAAGCTTTTTACAACCCAAATCATTCGAGAAGATGTGCATTTGCTCTTTGGATTTGTAGCTCTTGATGAGAAACGAATGTTTGATACCCTTATCAAAATCAACGGTGTAGGTCCTAAAGTGGCTTTGGCGATTTGTTCTACCTTTAACCCCGTCACGTTTGCACGGGTAGTTAATAGCAAAGATGTGACGTTGCTCAAAAAAGTCCCAGGTATTGGTCCCAAAAGTGCCAGTCGTATTTTGGTAGAACTTGCCGATTTTATCGTCCAAGATACCAACGCTACAGGGGATAGTCTCTCTAAAAGTAGCATGGAAGCGACTATGGCACTGGAGAGTTTGGGATTTAAAAAAGATCAAATCAAAAAGGCACTAGAGGGTATTAGAGGTGAGACCTCTACGCTTGTCAAAGAGGCACTCAAGCGGTTACAAAGATTATGAAATCTATAGTGATTGATTGAACTAATATAACTTTAGTCATATAGACTAAACTAAATTAACTAAAAATATATAGTTATGACTTGACAAAGATTGACTAAATGTTGTATAATTCTATCAAGCACTGATAATGAGTGCATAAAATCTCAACACAAAGGGACTTGATGAGCCAAAATGAACCTATTCAAGAGACTCCTAAAGAGCAAGAAGAGAAGCTAGAGGAGTTAGGAGAGACAACCATCCAACCCGATGATGCTTCCAGCAAAAACACAAACGAAGAGACTCCAAAGCAAGAAGATGCTTTGGCAACGGCTCAAGTCGAGGCTATGGAGTGGAAAGATAAATACATGAGGGCTTACGCCGATTTTGAAAACAGCAAAAGACTCATGCAAAAAGACAAAAACAGTGCCGTAACCTACGCCAACGAGAAGTTTGCTACTGATATTTTGACGGTGCTTGACTCTTTTGAACAGGCATTAGCGACCATCAGTGCCGTACAAAGTGAAGATGAGGTACTCAACAAAATCAAAGAGGGCGTTGATTTAACCTATCAACAACTTATCAAAGTATTGGAAAAAAACCACATCAAAGAGATAGCGTGTGAGGGCGAACTCGACCCAAATTTGCATCAAGCCATCATGCAAGTGGAGAGCGACCAACACGAAAGCGGACACATCGTAGCGGTATTGCAAAAGGGATACACTATCAAAGAGCGAGTCCTACGACCGCCGATGGTGAGTACTTGCAAGTAATGCAATTAACTCTCGTTGCATATTGGACTTCAAAGCTCTTGTATGCATTCCACCTCGGGAGAGGTGGAACGAGATTAAAGACCTCTCGCCAAAGGCGTAGCTTTAGTGAGATGAATTAGATTTGGACTTGTTCAAATCTAAGAAGAGATACATAAAATTAAAAAAGGAAGATAAAAATGGCAAAAGTATTAGGAATAGATTTAGGAACAACCAACTCCGCTATGGCGGTTTATGAAAACGGTGAAGCAAAGATTATCGCCAACAAAGAGGGCAAAAACACTACCCCCTCAATCGTAGCTTTTACTGACAAAGGTGAAGTATTGGTAGGTGAGTCTGCCAAAAGACAAGCGGTAACCAACCCTGAAAAAACGATTTACTCGATTAAGCGTATTATGGGTTTGATGATGAGCGAAGAGAAGGCCAAAGAGGCACAAAAGAGACTTCCTTATCATGTCGTCGATAGAAACGGAGCGTGTGCGATTGAAGTAGCAGGAAAAACCTACACCCCACAAGAGATTTCAGCCAAAGTATTAATGAAGCTCAAAGAGGATGCCGAAGCTTATCTTGGACAAACCATCACCGACGCTGTTATTACTGTACCTGCGTATTTCAACGATGCACAACGAAAAGCGACCAAAGAGGCAGGAACGATAGCAGGGCTTAATGTACTACGAATCATCAACGAACCTACTTCGGCAGCTTTGGCGTACGGGCTTGACAAAAAAGAGTCAGAGCAAATTGTTGTATATGATTTGGGTGGTGGTACATTTGATGTCACGACACTTGAAACGGGTGATAATGTCGTAGAGGTAATGTCCACGGGTGGAGATGCGTTCTTGGGTGGAGATGATTTTGACAACAGACTCATCGACCATATCGCCAATCAATTCAAAAGCGATACAGGAATCGATATCAAAAATGATGTCATGGCACTCCAAAGAATTAAAGACGCAGCCGAAAGTGCTAAAAAAGAGCTAAGTTCTGCAAGTGAAACGGAGATAAACCTCCCCTTTATCACCGCCGATGCAACGGGCCCCAAACACCTTGTGACCAAAATTACACGAGCGAAATTTGAATCGCTTATCTCTGATCTTGTAGCCGATACGATCAAAACCATTGATGCGGTACTCAAAGATGCAAATCTTAGCAAATCAGACATTAATGAAGTCATTATGGTAGGAGGTTCGACGCGTGTGCCACTGGTTCAAGAAGAGGTGAAAAAATACTTTGGCAAAGAGCTTAACAAATCGGTAAATCCCGATGAAGTCGTGGCTGTGGGTGCCGCCATTCAAGGAGGTGTATTAGCAGGTGATGTCAAAGATGTCTTGTTGCTAGATGTGACACCGCTTTCGCTTGGAATTGAGACATTGGGTGGTGTGACGACGAAAGTCATTGAAAAAGGGACAACCATTCCTGCTAAAAAGTCGCAAACTTTCTCAACTGCCGATGACAACCAACCCGCCGTAAGTATCCATGCACTTCAAGGTGAGCGAGAGTTTGCAAAAGACAACAAATCGTTGGGAATGTTTGAGCTACGAGATATTCCAGCCGCCCCACGAGGTGTGCCACAAATTGAAGTGACGTTTGACATTGATGCCAACGGTATCTTAACCGTTATGGCAAAAGATAAAGGTACAGGCAAACAACAAGAGATTAAAATCACAGGTTCAAGTGGTCTAAGCGACGCTGAAATCGAAAAGATGGTACGAGATGCCGAAGCCCACAAAGAGGAAGATGAAAAACGCAAAGCGATGGTAGAAGCACGCAATCAAGCCGATGCGTTGATCCACCAAACACGCAAATCTCTTGGCGATTTGGGCGATAATTTCGATGCCAACGAAAAAGCCAACATCGAAAAGGCTGCTACGGAACTTGAAGCATTGATTAAAGATGACAACGCTACTAAAGAGCAAATCGATGAGAAGATGAAAACCCTTACACAAGCAAGTCACAAACTAGCCGAAGCAATGTACGCCAAAGAGCAAGGTGGCACTAACCCACAAGGTGCAAACGCCAAAAAAGATGACGATGTAATTGATGCGGAAGTAGAGTAATCTACCACCCCTCGTTCCCACCTTCCTTGGTGGGAATGTATATTGGACTTCAAAGCTCTTATATGCATTCCACCTCAGGAGAGGTGGAACGAGAGCAAATTTATAAATCAAAAAAATAATAGATACAATAGGAGAGAATTTAATGGCGAAACATCAATTCCAAACAGAGATTGGACAACTGCTTAAACTTATGACGCACTCTTTGTACTCAAACAAAGAGATTTTTATTCGAGAGCTTATTTCAAATGCCAGTGATGCACTTGATAAATTCAACCACTTACGCCTAACCGATGAGAACTACAAAAACCCTGATTGGATAGGCAAAATCAACATCAAGCTTGATGATAACGATGGAAGTTTAACGATTTCGGATAACGGTATCGGTATGAATGAGGCTGATTTGATGGATCATTTGGGTACTATTGCCAAATCGGGTACTAAAGCCTTTGTTGAAAATCTTACAGGCGATGCCAAAAAAGATAGCAATCTTATCGGACAATTTGGGGTTGGGTTTTACTCCGTCTTTATGGTAGCAGACCGTGTCGATGTAATCACCAAAAAAGCAGGAGAAGAACAAGCCTACAAGTTTACAACCGATGGAACGGGTGAGTATGAGGTTAATCCTGTCAGCAAAGAGGAGCAAGGGACTATCGTCTATATCACGCTCAAAGCCGATGAAAAAGAGTTTTTGAGCAAGTGGAGAACCCAAGAGGTCGTCAAAAAGTACTCCAACCATATCGCTTATCCTATTATGGTACATTTCACCGAAGAGGAAACAGAGGGCGAGGGCGATGATGCTGTGACCAAAAGCGTCAATAAATCTGAGCAAATCAACGAAGCCACCGCACTGTGGACATTGCCAAAGAGTGAGCTTAAAAAAGAGGATTATATAGAGTTTTACAAATCGCTCTCACACGGAGACGATGCCCCACTTCTTTATCTTCACAACAAAGTAGAGGGGGCTAATGAATTTACGACACTCTTTTATGTACCCAAAAGAGCGCCTTTTGACCTCTATCGAAACGACTACCAATCGGGTATGAAACTCTATGTCAAGAGAGTCTTTATCACCGATGATAACCGTGAGCTATTGCCTCCCTATTTGCGATTTGTCAAGGGTATCATTGATAGCGAAGATTTACCGCTCAATGTCAGCCGTGAGATTTTGCAAGAGAATAGAATACTTGCCAATATCAAACAAAGCTCCGTCAAAAAAATACTCCAAGCTATCAAAAAACTCGAAGGAGATGAGGCTACCAGCTTTGCCAAGGAGTACAACCGAGTCATCAAAGAGGGAATTTTTCAAGATCACACCAACAAAGATCTGTTGCTGGAGATTGTCAAATACAAAAGCTCTCAAAAAGAGGGACTCATAGGGCTTGATGAGTATATCGAACGAGGTGATAGCGACAAAAAAGAGATCTACTACATCATCGGCGAAAAAGAGGTAGCGTTGCGTAACTCTCCCTTGCTAGAGGCGTACAATCAAGCGGGTATTGAGGTGTTGATTATGGATGATAAAGATTTCGATACCATCGTAACGCCCTCAATTAGCACGTTTAAAGAGTGGAGTTTCAAAGATATTACCACTATCGACGCTCCCGATACCAAATCGCCCGAAGAGAAAGAGGAGAGAGCCAAAGAGTTTAAAGAATTGACCGATAGACTTAAAGAGGTTTTAGGCGAAGAGATTAAAGAGGCACGAACCACCAACCGACTCACCAGCAGTCCTAGCTGTGTCGTCAAAGATGCCAACGACCCTATGGCAGGAATGGCAGCAATGTTTGCCCAGATGGGACAAGAGCTACCCGAAGTACCCATGATACTCGAAATCAACCCCGAACACGAGATGATCAAAAAGCTCAACGCTCTTGAAGATAAAGATACCTTTGAAGATATGGCTCATATCCTCCTAGATAACGCCAAACTATCTGAGGGAATCGAACCCAAAGACAAGATAGCCTTTGCAAGTAGAATCGCCAGAGTGGCGACTAAGGCACTTTAAAATCTGTAGGGTGGATACCCCCTTGTCCCCAAATTTTATCTGGGGACATCTATGCGTTCCACAATGCAATTTTGGAATGATAGAAAATGTTTAAAGAATACTCTGCACAATAAAATAAGGGTCACTGCATACCAAAGCCCTCATCCCT
>DYTG01000209.1 GCA_020726085.1 Sulfurovum sp. | reverse complement strand
AGAATTTAAGAAATAAAGGGATATTGTTGCACACACAATATGAAGATAACTATTAGGGGGTAAACCATGAGAAAGATTGTTTTAAGTTTGGTTGTTCTTGTGACATTGGGTGTTGCAGGGGGTGAAATCAAGGAGATGGAGGTAGTGAGCGAACCTTTTGCTGCAGACAACGGCAAGGTAAGCGGACAAATTCGTCTTTTTGGTATTTCGAGAGAGATGGATTTGAGTGCGGCTGCCAATTATACACGAGATGCTACGGCAATAGGTGGATTTTTGAAATATGAGTCACCCGCATTTTACGGTTTGAGTTTTGGAGTAGGTTTTTATACAACCAATGCCTTAAGTATCGATGATGCCAAAACCGATTATACCAAAGCAGACCCTACGCTACTGGGCAAAGACAATGACAACTACGCACTTTTGGGTGAAGCCTATCTTCAATATAAATACGGCAATACGCTCATCAAAGTAGGTCGCCAAAAAATTGATACACCCATGGCTGGAAGCGACGATGCACGCATGCTCCCCAACCTATTTGAAGGGGCACTGATAAGCAATAGCGATATAAGTGATACAACCATTGTGCTAGCACACATGACCAAATTTGCACAAGGAACATTTGGTAGAGCCTTTACCAATGGTATCTTGGCGGTAACTTCGGGCTACTCTGCTATAGACGCAAGAGATAACGTGGGTAAATTTGTCAAGATGGGTGAATACGCCATTGGTGTAGATACCGATGGCGTAAGTGTGCTAGGAGTGACGTATGCAGGTGTTCCAAATCTCAAACTTCAACTCTGGGATTACTACGCACACGATATTTTAAACGCACTCTATCTTCAAGCCGATTACAGTGTCGATATGGGTGTAGCAAAGCTTCTTTTGGCAGGACAACTTATCAAAGAGGATAGCGTAGGCGATAAATTGCTCTCTGCTTTGGGCGGTAATGGAGAGATTGATAGTCTCTATTGGGCCATTCAGGCAGGTGTGAGTCTCCATGGATTTACACTCACAGGAGCTTACTCGTCAATGGGCGATGAAAACACGCCAACCGACGTTGCTTATGCCAATGCCATTATCTCTCCATGGGGTGGAATCCCCGCATTTACGCAAGGAATGGTGACAAGACACCAATTTTTAGCAGGAACAGATGCCTCGAAACTATCGCTTACTTATGATTTCAATGGATTATTGGGTGTTGATATCAAAGCTACAGGATACTATGCCAACTTCATCATGGCAGCAAACAATGGCTATACAAACGGCGATGCAACTGAAAGCGGTTTTGATATAATATACAATGCCAATAAAAATCTCCAATTAAGACTAAGAGCCAATTATGCCGATGATTTCAATGTGGCCGCAACGGGTGCAACAACAAGCTGGGATGAGTACAGAGTAATTGTAAATTACACTTTCTAAAACATACAAAAGAAAACAGTATACGACAATAGACAGTCCAAAAGATTATAAACAACCCAAATTATCAAGAGTTGGTCAAAAAACGAGGCCGTTTTTCCATCAATCTCTCGATTGCAATGCTCGTTATCTATTTT
>DYTG01000076.1 GCA_020726085.1 Sulfurovum sp. | reverse complement strand
ATGGTGCGGACGGGGGGATTTGAACCCCCACACCTGTTGGCACTACCCCCTCAAGATAGCGTGTCTACCGTTCCACCACGTCCGCATTTGTCGTAGGAATAAAATTATAGCTAAAAATCTTTAATCGAAGTTTAAAAAGTACCCATTCTAACAAATTTTTTTGTATAATCCCTATTATTTTTTGAGGATTTTAAATGAAACGATACGCCATAGCCTTCACGGGTCCCTCCAATAGCGGTAAAACCACTGTGATAGAAAAAATAGCAAAACAACTCGTCGCAACCCAAAAAGTTGCCATTATCAAAAACGACCCCAAAGACAAAGCTAGGTTTGACGTTGAGGGCAAGGATAGTTACAAATTTTCACAAACTGGTGCGGAGGTGATTGTTGCCTCGCCTACTCGTACTACCTTTTTTTCTCAACGTGAAAAAACGCTTGATGAGATGGTTGCTATGCTAGGAAATTTTGATATTTTGCTTGTTGAGGGACTCAAAACCTTGCCTTTGCCACGCATTGCTATCTTTCGTAACACTATTGATACAAGTTACTTTGAATGGTCTCAAGCGTTGGCAATTGACGATACCATAAAGATAAAAGAGTATAATATACCTCAAGATATTGCTATACTCGATTTGAACAATACACACCAAATCATAGAGTGGATCAATCAAAACGCAAAGGAGATATAGATGCTAATCATTCTAAAAGCCATTGAGGATATCGCTTACAAAATAGAAAAAGCCATTCAACACGAAGACCTTGGATACTCCGAGGGACAAAACTCTTCAGGAGAGAGTCAGCTCAAACTTGATGTGCGAAGCGACGTTATTGTCGAACATCGATTCAAAAGTGTTTCCGTTATCAAGGATATTATTAGCGAAGAGAAAGATGAAATTATGCACTTGCACGATAAGGGTAAATATACCGTTTGCTACGACCCACTCGATGGTTCAAGCCTCGTAGATGTCAATCTCTCGGTGGGTTCTATCTTTGGTATCTATGAGGGGAGTTTGGATGGCGAGGGACTTGTAGCAGCGGCTTATGTAGTCTATGGGCCTAGAGTAGAGTTGGTATGGGTACAAAAGGGTCAAAAACCCAAACTCTACTACGCTAAAAACCAAAAAGAATTCTCTTTTGTAGGCGAAATAACCCTCAACGAAAAAGGCAATATTAATGCTCCAGGGGGTACGCAAAAACATTGGGAGACTCACCACAAAGCTTTGGTGAATGGACTCTTTGAAGAGGGGTATCGTTTGCGATACAGTGGAGGCATGGTACCCGATTTGCACCAAATTTTGCTCAAAAAAGGGGGGCTTTTCTCCTATCCAGGCACATTGGATAAACCCAAAGGCAAACTGCGACAACTCTTTGAGGTACTCCCTTTTGCTTTGATTTACACCATGGCAGGAGGGGAAGCGGTGGATTCTAAGGGTGTTTCATTGCTCCAACTCAAACCCGACCATATCCACGACACTTCACCTTGCTTTTTGGGTTCACAGTATGAAATTCAAGCTATGAGAGAGGCGTATGGAGTCTAGCAGTAGCATTTGGCAACAAAAGCTTGATAGTGCCAAAGCCAAACTGCAAGAGTGCCAACACAAAGAGCAACTCCCAAGCTGTTTGCAATGTCCCAAACTATTGGGGTGCGAGATTCGTGAAAGCTACGTCAAAGCCGTCTATGAGAGCATGAACAAAGGTCAAGGGGGTGGATTTGAGTTTTAGTCACCAAAGATTTTTCAATCTCAAGCCAAAATTTTCATTGGTTGATTTTTTCTAATGGAATATGCTATAATCTTGCTTAAAAACATTTTAGGGAAATAGGGCATGGCAAAAGAGTACAAGGTAGTAAAATATAAAGAAAATATCCTCAAAGCGATACTCTTTGGACAAGCTAGAGTCAGCCCTAGAGGTTTTACAAAATTTCTTAATCACTACTCTCGTGAGGGTTGGGGTGCGGTGACTATCGATAGAAGCATAGAGAGTGTCTTTTGGCTCTTTTCAAGAGAAAACTACGTCATTGTATTTGAAAAAGAGGCAAACTTCTCTATGCCAAAAGCTCCCAAACGTGAAGCTCCTAGCATGACAGAGAGTCTGCTTTAGTGGGCTACCTTAGAAGGTGAAAATCCTGTATCAAAAAATCGTGCCGTTACAGTATCCATACTGGCAATATGATTGGTAAGCCATAAGGGTACTATCTCTATCAAATATATTTTCAGCACCGATGAATCCATTGTTTTTTGCCACTCTTGAAATATCCGCCTCATCTCTTCTAAGGCTCTATCGTGTTCGCCTTTGTGCATCGCATAGGGTGGAAATCCTTTTTCAATCATCATCACCTCTTCACCTCTAAAGTGTTCAACCGTGTGCGATATCCACTATTGGCATTTATAATTAATGGCTTCAATAGTACTTCTGCCTTTGTCATAAGCTACAATGAGTGCAAAAAAGCTCATTGACAATCTCTATATCCTCCAAATGTACCGCTTTCATAAACTCCATAACGACAAGCGGCATCTTATCTTGTGATATCAACATCTTGTATTCCTTTTTGGACGCAATGGTAGCGTATTTTAGCAATTTGGCTCTTGATACACATCGGTAGGCGGGGAAAAGTAAACTACTTAACCCTCACACTATCGCTCTCTTTGGCGTAATCGCTTATACGACTATCGTACATTGCCTCAATCACAATAGCAGGAAGTTGGCACTCACCTTTGGTGGTAATGACGAGCGGCGTATAGAGTGTAGCGTAGTTCATGGGAATACTACCTTGATTATTATCAGGCGTAGGAGCGGGTAGATTGGCAAAATAGAGAACCCTATCGTCACGAATATCGCTTTTGGTTAGGGTGATATTTTCGTTTTTAAACTTCGCATTGATATTTTTGCCCAGTCTCATATTGTCAATCTCCATACAAGCAGGAATACGATGATTGATAAGCATATTTTGAAGTTCTGTTTCGTTGGCAATGGTGAGTTTGGAATAGACTCTATCACCTTGCTTGAGATTGAAAAAATCGACTATTTTACCTCCAGCATCGACAAAATCTCGCTTAATATTGATGCTTTGGATAGGATAGAGTCTGTTTTTGATCTCTTGGGGTAGATGTTTGTAAATCTCCACAGAGTAGTTGGCTACCCCGCTTATAGGCTCTATTTTGAGATGATTGGATTGAAGATTTTCTATCTCTATGACAGTTGGCTTGATATAGAGCTTGGATTGATTATCGACATTCACATTCACATTCATTTTTTGCGAACCTTTGCCCTCAAGATAGGCATCTATGGCTTTTAGTGCCATCGCTTTTTCGTGAGTGGAGTAGAGTTTATCCAAACGCTGTTGCATGGTATCAAAATCGGCTGGATTTTTGTCAAAGTATGCAGAATTGAGATACAACACCAACGCCATATCACGACTCATGGTGGTATAACCGCCATAGACTTTTGAGAAATTTTGCTCCTTAAAATCCCTCAAACGAATAGCTTGCACCTTTTCGTAGAGCTTTTGCGAAACATCAGCCATCCCTAATTTTTGATAAATAGCACTTAGATAGTACCACGAGATGTAGTAATCTTCATACATTTTATTATCATAGAGCATATTGGCACTTGAAAGCTCTAGTTGATTGTGTTGTGCCAAAACAAACGCTGCGTAGATACGGTGACGATTGAGATAGGTTGTACCGTACTTTTGCTCTACGATTGATTTAAGACCCATGTAGATTTTATCCATCACCTCTTGCTTGAGCGGATATCCTCGCCCATGAAGTTCAAGCAACGTTTGCGCTGCATAGATGGAGGCGTAGTCATCGACATAAACATCCCCCCAGTAGCTAAAAAGCCCCGTGTTTTGTTGCATACCCACTACCCTATCAATCCCTTTGGTGATAAACTTTTGGGCGTTTCGTAGCAACTTATCATCTTTGAGATAGTTTTGAGCATAAAGCATCGCATTGAGCTTGGAACTGGTCTGTTCGACACAACCGTAAGGATAGTCGATAAGGTATTTTATATCGTTTCGCATCACTCCTAGTGGATTGTCACTCAGATAGACAAACCCTTGAGCGTTGCGGTAACTATCGGGGATGGTGAGCGTGATTGGGGTAGTTGTCGAACCCTTAAACGCCATCGTAGAGAGTGTATGGGGACTCATAATACCAAACTCAACTTCATGCGTATATTTGGCTTTGCCATCATCAAGGCTAAGTGAAGCTTTGGCTATTCCCTCTTTGTAAGCAAGAAGTTTAGCACTCACTACTTTGGAGCTTTTTGGGGGTATGGTGAATTTATTGCTGGGTAACTCTATGGCGATATGGGGCGTTGTGTAGCGTTCTAATACAATAGAAGTTTCATTTTCGGTATTGTTAAAGATACGAATGGGCAGTTCAACGCTATCACCCACAAGCATAAAGCGAGGATAGGAGGGCTTGATGATAATATCGTCTCGTACTACAAACTCCTGTGAAGCTACGCCAATAGCATCCGCAGTAGTAGCAATGACGACGATGCGAGAACGACCGTTAAATTGGGGTACATCAATCGTATAGGTAGCCTTATTGGCATTTGTTTGGATAAGCTTTGACCAGAGCATAAAGGGCTTCACACGCTCCACTTTGGGCGGGAGGTGTTTTTTCTTTTTCATATCTTCCGCATCGCCATCACTACCAAACGCCAAAAAGCTTCCCTTGACAAGATAGCTCATGACCTGCTCGTAAATATCAAAATAGACAATACGTTGCAACGCTTTGTCGTTGAAAAAGTCAAATATTTTGGGTATCTCTTGGGCTACCATATTCAAAATACCCACATCCACGACACTTACAAGCAAAGTTGCCTCTCTATCGGTAGTGATGGTTAGAGTATTGGAGGTGTGCGATTTAGTAAGGGGTGCCATGCTCAGTGCGACGTTGATTTTGTGTTGATTGCGATTGGATTTGACAAAATCGTAACTTGAGGCTCGATAAGGAAGAATTTTAGAGCTTGTATCGCTTTTGCGTACGACGGTTGTGTGCAAATACGCCCCTCTTCCCAAATACTCCTCAATAGGTATCTCCACTTTTGCTACACCTTTTTCTATCCTTAACGCTTTATGCCAAAGCACCCTATCTTTTTCGAGTGTCACTACCATATAGCCCTCCAAAATAGGAGATTTAATCGTGGCACTCACTATATCGCCCTTGGCATACTCTCTATCTTCAAACTCCACCTCTACGCTTTTGAGATCGTTTTTGGGAGAGAGTGAAGCGTAGTCCCAACCCCATACATCAAAGTATTGCGTCGCTGAATGACCCCCTAGCGTATCGACTATTTCGATAATGTAATCCCCGTAGTCGTTCATATTTTGGACAAACTTCTCATTGGATGCAATGAGCTTGGAGGTTACAAGTTCTACCTCCTTGTCCCATTTGTAATAACCATCGACATAGCGATAGTGCCATGTGAGTTTTTTAATATTAAACACAACGTTTCGATTGACAAGTTCTGACGTAAGAGGGTCGATAAGCAAAGGGCTAATCTCCACGCTACCGCCTCTCTCAATTCTCGTATGATCCAACGCTACTCCCACCATTGCTTTGTAGGGATAGATAGTCACCTCTTTGTAAGTTGATACGGGTTGGGTATCGTCAAGTATCTTTGCCCCTATCACACCTTTGAGGATAGAGGGTACTTTTTGGGTTGGTTTTGTACCGATAAGCAACGTAGTTGTACCGTTTTCATCAAGCTCAATGGTATCGGTTTGGGTAATGTAATTGAGTTCGTTGGAAGCTACAAGCTCCTCGTTGCTAAAGCTAAAGTTGGGGTATTTAAGATGTGTATAGGGCTTGTGTGTCGCCTCGAAACTTACCGTACCGTTTAGATTGGATGAGGGCATACCAAAGAGATAGTTTGAAGCAATCTTAGCCTCGATAAACTCATTGCTAAAGTAACTCTCTTTATTGAGTGTGATACGATTTTCTATTTTGGGAGGAATAAACGCTTCAACAGCGATAAGTTGTGAGCCTATTCGCACATCCCCCAAATAAACATCAATGCGGTAAGAACCCGTCGTTTGCGTTTGTTCGAAGGTGAAATTAAAATCAACCAAACCCAACGCATTAGTGTTGTATATTTTGGAAAAGATGGTTTTGTAATCCTCTACGCTAAAAATCTCTACCTTAATAGGGATGCCATTAGCTGATGCAAAATCTCTATCTTTGATGACAATAAGGGCATTGAGAGTACTAGCAGGACGGATAATCTCACTTTGAGCATAGACGTAGGCTTTGTAGGGTTCCTCTTTTTTGGTCACATCTTCAAAGGTTAGGGCATTATTGCTCTCTTTGAGCAACAAAAAGTTTTGATCCTCTCCTTTGGTTACAATTATCATATTGGGATTTTCTTGCAGCAATCCCTCTTTGTCAATCTTCGCCACACCCTCACTATTGCTTGTGGTTTGGGCTATCAATGTGTTGTTTTTGGAGTAGAGTTGGACGTTTGCCCCCTCAATAGGTGCAGCATTAGAAAGCGACACAAGCGATACGAAGGCTTGATTGGCGGCGATATTTGCCCCAATGGCAATATCTGAAACAAAGAGTACTTTGGATTTGCTTTGCTCTTTGGTTTTGTCTTTGCTTACTCGCTCTTCGTAGTTGAGCGTAATTTTATAAACACCACTAGAAAGCGTCCCTATCAAATCCTTGACGCTAAATTTATGAAGCGTTGGTTCGTTTTTGGGATTGTTTAATACAACCTCTTTGGAGAATATCTCTTGGGTATAGTCTGACACTTTATCTCTATCGAGTTGGTTGTAATTGACAAAATAGCGGTAGTTGTCGGTTGTGACTTGTTCGATAATGAGCGTGGCTTTGTCGATATTGACACTAGTAAAGCCTATCTCACCGATATTGGATAAGTAGGGTTTGTCTTCGCCAAAACTAATGCTTGATTTCATATCGCCTGACTCTATACGGTAGCTTACGCTCTCTTTGAGTTCTTGATAGTGCTTGAGTCCTTTGCTATAAACCACGCCGTAGCTTTGATTGGGTTTGATATCATCGCTCTTGATGTCGATAAAGTAGCTTGAAGAGACATTGCCCTCTTCTCTATCATCATAATAGATATATTGCCACTCTCCTATCGTATAATCTTCAAGTTCTAGTACCTTTAGGAAGCGTTTGAGATTCTCTCTCTCGATAGTATCATCAAAGTAGAGACGCAAAGCAAACTTCCCCTCATCAAGTGCCACCACACGAGGTTTGTCGAGTATCTGCATCGCTTTGACATTGGCATCAAGCTCTACTTGGCTCTCTATCCCATCTTTGGAGAGGACTTTGATTATCTCTTGCGTGAGCGATGAACCACTAAGAGAGGTAAGTGTATCAAAAATTTTGACTTCAAGGCGATACCCTGCATCTTCATTGAGTTTAAGTACCAATCGATTTTGGTCTTGGGCTACAAGAGTATAGTTGAGTTTGCTTTTGGAGAGGTTGCTTAGCTTATTAATTTCGATACTTTTAAGAGCATTTTGGGTATCAATAGGTGCATTAAACTCAACCGTGACCAAATTGCCACTTTGCGAGTAACCTATATCCACGACACCAAAATCCGCACTTTGGTACTCGAAGTAGCCCCCTTGTGCAAGATACTGTGGATTGCTTTTGCAACTGTAAAGCGTCGAGGGCGTTAGAGGCTTTTGAGGCAAAAGAAGTATCTGTGTTTGGCTTATGATTTTGTAATAGGCATCTATGGAGGGAGAACACTCAAAGAGCGGTTTGTGGGTATAGGTCGTGGTTTGTTCGAGAAGCTTTGCACCCGATTCGATACGAATAGAGCTATCGAGCCTCACCCCCTCCCCTGCTGCCTTTATCTCTGGCGAAGTTGCCTCCAATGCAAAAAGCACCGCACTCATAGCCCAAAAAAATACCAAAAATTGTCGCATACGCCTACACTCCCACTTGTTGAATTATTGCCATATTGTAGCATGAATACTCTATGGACTCTATTAAAATCGCACCAATTTAACAGTAGCCGATGCTACACGCTTGAGTTAACAAATTATCTTTTGAACGGGATTATTGCAAGATGGGGTGTGTTTATAAACCAATTTGTGCTATCATTAAAATACATTATGTATTCAACAAGGAGAGATATGTTTACCCTCACTTATCATGAACTTCAAGCTTTTATCACCGATGATATTCCCTATCTTGACCTCACAACCCATCTACAAGAAATTAAAGGCAAACAAGCCAAGCTTAGTATCTACACACGAGAAGATATTATTCTCTCCTCCATCGAAGAGGCGTACATCATTGCCAAACTCTTTGATTGTCGTATTGAGAATGCAACGTTGCAATCGGGTGTCAAGCTTTTAAGCGGTCATGTACTAATTACCATCACAGGAGAGTACAACGCTATCCATCAAGCGTGGCGTTCGATACAAATTATTCTCGAATACAGTTGCAAAATGGCTACTTATGCTTACGAGATGCTTCAAGCCATCAGGCAAGTCAATCCCCATTGTGAGCTTCTCGCCACTCGCAAAAGCTTCCCCTTTGCCAAACGTTTTTGTATCAAATCTATCATGGCAGGAGGTGCGTTGCCCCATCGATTGGGACTAAGCGAAACCATTTTGCTCTTTGATCACCACCGTAAAGTCTATAGCGATACGCAAACCTTTTACGATAGCCTTGTGCTACTCAAAACCAAAGCCCCCGAAAAGAAAATCGTCGTCGAATCAACTACGCTTGATGATGCAATCATGCTCATGCAACACCATGCTGATGTCTTGCAACTTGACAAGATGGAGCTTTGCGATATTCAAAAGATTGTCGAGTACCGCAACGCACACTACCTCTCTATCAAAATCTTAGTCGCAGGGGGTATTGAACTCCACAATGCCCAACAATACGCCGCTTTGGGCATTGATGCTATCGTCACAAGCAAACTCTACAGCGCAGGAATGGCAAATTTGGGTAGCAAATTGGAGGTATAATACCCCAATTAGTACAGATGATGAGGGTATAGAGTGGTATCAAAGCAAAATCAAC
>DYTG01000075.1 GCA_020726085.1 Sulfurovum sp. | reverse complement strand
ATTGGGGAAATTTATGTAAAAAACATAGTTTTGTAGCTTCTTCTAAAAAAGAACCTGCATATTTATATAAAAATCGTCCTTTATTTTGATATAAATCAATCAAATGTCCCTCTCTATCTGTTACTCCTAAAACTTGATAAACTAAATAGTGTGATTTATCATCACTCTTCATCTCTTCCATTCTGGCATCAATTTTATTTTTTAGATTATCTGTATATTTTTTTGCTAAATTTTTTATTTCTTGCTCTATATTCATTGAAAAATTCTCCTATTTTTTTGTCATTGTACACAAAAATAGTTGGCAATGGCAAAAAATTATATATTGACTCTATAAAAGCCCTCTTGTTTGATAATGGCGTCGCCAAAGATGGTTTTTAGATTGTCGCTCTCAAAAAAAGCCTCGCAGGTATCTTGAAAAAGAATTTTTCCCTCTTGAAGATAGAGAATATCATACCCCAAACGATGGGCAAGATTGAGGTCGTGGGTGATGATGATTTTGTTTTTTAAAGTGGTGTCTTCTTTGAGAAGTTTAAAGATTTGGATGGTTCGCTTGGGGTCAAGATTGGCGGTTGGCTCATCAAAAATAGTATATTTTGCCCCATGAATCAACGCCGAAGCCATCAGTATCAAGGAGGCTTCACCCAAACTTGTGTGCGTTTTTGCCATAAGGTGGTCAATCTTTAAATCCCTAATAATAGACTCACTATCCATACCACGGATATTGGAAAGCTCCAAATACTCTCGCATGGTGATATGTTTGTCGTAAATATCAAGTTTGGCAGGAATATAATTGATACATCTGGCTCTCTCTTTGTAAGGAGTAAGAGCGTAAGATTGGGAATCAATAAAAAGCTTCTCGCTCTTTATCAATCCACACAGCACCCGCCCCAACGTCGATTTCCCCGCCCCATTATCCCCTAAAACAATAAGATGGCTTGAAATATCAAGGGTAATGTTTTGCAAAATAAAGTTGGAGTAGTTTTGGAGGTGGAGCATTTAATAGGTCTGAATATCAAACTTCAACAGCATTTTAGGCAATACATCATCAAGATTGAGTACATCTCCATCGCTTAGTTCGATTAGATTAAAGTTGTATTTTTCATAAATAGCTTGTTTGGTCTTTTTTCTTTGGAGGTATTTCTCATCATTTTCATAGCCCCAATACTCAATATAGACCTTGCCACTAGGGAGGTAAAAATCGCAATAGACCTCCTCTTCGATGGGGAGTTTTCGCTCATACGCATGGACGATTTCAGCCATATAGAGCCAATTGTCAATCAACATCTCCGCTTTGGAGCGTACATAATGCCCATCGGTGGCTCGAAAGTTGGCTTCAAATTTGTTTCTAAAGTTGTTTCCTTTTTGGATTTCATCTTGCGTATTGTCGCCTTTGATTTCACGGATGGTTTTCACTAAGGCATCATGGTTTAAAATCGTTTCACTCCATACCACATAAGGAATGCCTGTTTGATGATGCTCTTTTTCAATCCCGCCTACACTGCTTCCAAGTTTGGTAACTTTCCAACCCTTAAGGGCTTTTTTAATAATCCCTATTTCATTGAGAATGGTATTGATACGCCCTGAAGAGAGTTCAAAATGTTTTCCTATATCGGTAGAGGTGAGATGTTTGTTGTTCTCTTTTGTACTCTCTATTTGCATACCCTCTAGCCATGCAATATACTCTATCGTTTCATTGTTTTTAGTGAAGCTTTTGTACTCTCCACCGACTGCTTTTCCCTGCTGAGTCAATACCCATTTATTCTCCTCATTGACTAGAAATCCAAGTTTTGATAATTGAGTAAAAAGTTCATTAGCTGTAATATTATGAGCTTTTGCCAGTATGGTAGTAGAGATTTTTTTCATAATAGTTCGTCCTTGTAAATGTGATATTAGAGTTCATTCGCTCCAAACTTAAAGAGCGTGAGATAACTTAGAAGCGGTGCTAAAGCTTCGTATATTGACGGGACTAAAGTCCCGTTTCCAACGCTTAGGGCAAAAGAGCAACCCTATCTTTTATTATGCACATCGCCTGCAATCATCATACGTAGGGCGTTGAGTTTGATAAAGCCCTCGGCGTCGCTTTGGTTATAAACCTCATCCTCTTCAAAGGTTGAGTGAGCTACGCTAAAGAGACTCATAGGAGAGGTGCGTCCTACTATCATGACATTGCCTTTGTAGAGTTTGAGCTTGACATCGCCCTCGACAAATTTTTGCGTAGCATCTATAGCAGCTTGAAGCATTTGGCGTTCGGGAGACCACCAGTAGCCTTGATAGATGAGTTTGGCGTAGCGTGGCATGAGTTCATCTTTGAGGTGTGCCGCTTCTCTATCCAAACAAATCGATTCAATGGCTCGGTGGGCTTTGAGCATAATCGTTCCCCCTGGAGTCTCGTAGCATCCTCGTGCTTTCATCCCCACATAGCGGTTTTCGACAATATCGACTCGCCCAATACCGTGTTTGTTGCCGTATTGATTTAATGTTTCAAGGATGGTTGCAGGAGACATCGCTTCGCCGTTGATAGCGATAGGGTCGCCCTCTTTGTAGCTAATGGTGATATATTCAGGCTCATCGGGAGCATTTTGGGGAGAGTTTGTCCATAGCCACATTCCCTCTTCAGGTTCAGCATTGGGGTCTTCTAGTAAAAGTCCCTCATAAGAGATATGAAGCAAGTTAGCATCCATTGAATAGGGGCTTATTTTGGGGTTGCCATTCTCATCGACGTGTTTTTGTGCAATCTCAATCTCGTGTTCTTTGGCATAGGCTAGAAGCTTTTCGCGAGAGTTGAGTTCCCACTCTCTCCATGGAGCTATGACAGTAATATCGGGTTTGAGTGCAAGGTAACCCAGCTCAAATCGTACTTGATCGTTTCCTTTGCCCGTTGCCCCGTGGCTCACCGCATCAGCTCCCATTTGGTTGGCAATTTCGATTTGTTTTTTGGCAATGAGTGGACGCGCGATAGAAGTACCCAATAGATACTCTCCCTCATAGACGGTATTGGCTCGAAACATCGGGAATACAAAATCCCGTACAAACTCCTCTTTGATATCAAGCACAAAGATATTTTCAGGTTTGATACCCATTGCTAGGGCTTTTTGACGTGCAGGTTCAACCTCTTCGCCTTGTCCCAAATCAGCGGTAAAGGTAATCACCTCTGCTTTGTACTCATCTTGAAGCCACTTTAAAATAATACTCGTATCAAGCCCACCCGAATAGGCTAATACGACCTTTTTGACTGAATCTTTTTTTGCATCTTTTTTTGACATAATTGGGCCTTTTTTATAAAAATTTAAGTAGAATATTTTATCATAATTAGGATTAGATGTGCAATACAAAGCGTGGCTTGAAGAACATCAACACAAACATCAAAACATTTTAGCAAAATTGGCACATAGAAGCGTGGATGAGGTGATTAGCTATTTTGATTATGAGAATATGCGTATCGTTGAGAGCGATTTTTGTCTGCTTTATGCCCAAAACGTCAAATGCCATCAAGTAGAGTCTTTAAATTGTTACTTCTGTGCTTGTCCCCATTTTGTTTTTGATGACGGTGGATTGGAGAGGGTAGGGCAAAAGATACGCTACTCAGGGTGTGCTATCCAATCCAAAGAGGGAAGGGAGTATATTTATGGAAACGCTATTCATCAAGATTGCACCCATTGCACATTGCCCCATAACAAAGCTTATGTTGCAAAGTGGGGGCGATAAGTAAACCCTCGTTTTCATTCCCAAAACTTTTGTAGCCAAAGTGCTTAGCGTGATAGAGCGTATAGGCACACGTAATGGAGTCCAAATAGTCCTCGTAGTGTTTAAGCGTTTTGAGAGTGGAGCTATCCCATAAATTTTCGTTGATTCTCTTCACAACACGATGCAAAAATTGTGAATAGATTTGCAATTGTTCGATATAAAAAGCTTTGTTGCGTTCTTTTTTTGTATTTGCAGGGGAGTACTTTGCCGTTGCTAAAAAGATTTAAGACCGTAAAGCTACGATTATCAAGCTTCCAAGCCAAATCAATACCTACAAAATACTCCATTGAGTTTGCTAATGAGACGATAGTAACTCCTTTTTGTTGCAATTGTATCCAATATTCCCATTAGATTGTCGGATAGCCTCTATCACTTCAACACTTAGTCCTATTTTTGGGCGAGTTTCCGCATTCAAAACATCAAGCAAATTGCGAGATATATGCCAACCAAAAAACTCTAAAGATTTTTATGATAAAATACATGCAAAAAACATCTTGTTATTTTTTAATATTTTTTAAGGGTCTATCTTGGGCGAAGATTTTTGTAAAACATTGTGTCAAGAGTTTGGTGATAAGATGGTCAAGCGATGCAACAGCTATAGAGTTATCCATACCCTATCGCTACCCCTATCAAAAATATATTCACGCATTTTAGATTTTTGTCAAACCCACAATGCTCTCAATAGAATATGGGGAATCTATAGGCTTTTTGAACTCGAAGCCAAAAGAAAGTGCAAGAAAGATGAAGATTGTTACGACTATATCATGGAAAAAGTGAGCAAGGATTCACTCAAAGCCATTAAGCAATTTGACCCCAATCGTGCTTCGGAGCGTACTTATATTCATACTTTTGTAAATTCAAAAATAGTCGATTACTATCGCAAAAAAAAGCTCTCAAATCAACTATTCATCAAAATAGAAGATATTAAAAAATCGCACAAAAAGGATGCTTTGAATCAAGAGGAAGATGCTTTGATTCAAGAATTTATCAAACAAGAGGATGTTCAAACCGTTGCTACCATCGTAGAGGCACTAAGAGCCAAAGGTAAAATATCCGATAAAGAGAAGATAATCTATCATTACACCGTAGATGGCGTAGGCGATGAAATGATAGCGTCGATGTTGCAACTATCCAATGCAAAAGTTCACAACATAAAGCACAATTTGGTTCAAAAAATACAAAGAGCTTACAACAAGGTCTATACGTCATGACAAAAGAACAACTTCATCAAACCCATATCGATGAGCTTACACTTGCCTCTTTTATTGATAATCGTTTGCTCGAAAATGAACGCAATAGAGCAATGGAGCATCTAGCACAGTGTCCAAGATGCCGTAAGGTTTTGTATCAAAGCACTGTTGATTTGCAAACACTATCTCCAAAAAATGGTTTTTCCTATCGTTCAAAAGTACTATCCATCGCAGCTTCTATGCTTGTCGTTGCGTTTGGAGTGCATCACTTTTGGCAACAAGAAGAGTTTATCTACAAAGGGGGTACGTATGAGATAACGCAACTTGAAATTCCTACCATCAACCAACCCAAAAGCCTCTGCACAAATCTCAAGCAACAAGAGGCAAAAAGATACCTAGAGGAGTCTTATAGTATTATTGATGAGTATTCATCCGCCTATTTTGAAGCTCTATCAAACTCTTTGAGAGCCTGTTATTCACCCGAAGTAGCCACGAAACTCTACAGTATCAAAGCCGACAAGACAACCCATCAAGAGACCAAAATAGAGTTGCTCAAAGAGGCTTTGTATCATATCTCCTATTCGGTAAAAACAACCTACCGTTTATCCAAAGAGATAGAGATATTTCAAAAGCTCAAACCCTGCTACAAAGGTGTTGATAAGCAAGATATTATCAACAAAATTCACATTCGACAAAAGGAACTCGATGCAATTGCAAACAATGATGATTAAAATGGTATTGGCTTGGTGGCTCTTTAGCAACCTAATTATGGCAAAAGATTATGTACTTTTGGTTGGTGTAGGAGAGTTTCAAAACTCTACACTCTTTCCCAAATTTGATGTCCAGCAGGATATTGAGAAAATGAAAAACTCAATTGGACAACGACTCGATAGCAACCACACTATCGTTGAACTTGTCAATGAAAAGGCCACCAAAGCTAATATCTTATCGACACTAAGAGATATTGCCCACAAAGTGACCCAAAACGATAAAGTCTATTTCTACTATACCGGACACGGCATAAGCCATAATGACTCGATTATCTGGAAGTATCTACGCAAATTAGATAGAAACGAGAGAGGATTTTTGGTCGGCACATCGGCGATTTTGCCTTATGACTTTGATGAAAACAATATTCGAGACTCTATAATCGTTGGCTCCAAAGAATTTGCACCCATTATTAGACAAATCGATGAGAAAACGTATGAGAGTGAAATACTATTGGATGCTTGTTTCTCTAGCCTATTGGCTAGGGGAGAGAGGCTTGAAGCCGATTTTAGAGGTAAAAAAGATAAAAAGTATAAAAATACCACCATTATTTCAAGTACAAACAGAACATCAAGCGGTTCAAAAGGGAGTCGTATGAGCGATATTCTCTCCAAATGCCCCAAAAACAAAAGCTTCAAAGAGTGTATAAAAAAGAGCAAAAGCTCGGATAGTTTTAGAGTCAAATAGAGTCTCTTCATTGTTTAATTTCAAATTCGACCTTATCTATGTCATTATTGTATCTATTTTAGGTTCTATTCATCCTAGTTTGTTTGTTTTGGGAATCATTCTTTATATCATTCTTTATATTGGTGCAATGTTTTTTATGAAACTCATTGATTTTTATACCATCTATCGCAGAGCTATTCTATCAACGATTGGAGTACTATTATTCATTTTTATTGCATTGGTTGCAGTTAAAACAATCCAAATCAATGAAACAAAAAGAGTTGATAAAGAGAATATTCAAAAAATGCTCAAAGATGTTGAAGAGAAAAAAGCACGTATTGTTGATAATGCCGACAAAGAGATTCGATTTATGCTTCATCACTCCCAATACACACAATACGATAGCCTAAAAAGCAAACTTCAGCCTAGTCTCAATCAATACGCTCAAAACTTGAAATTTGAAATTTTTGCTTCGATGGATGCTAAATATAAAAATGATAATACAATTGTAGAATTTATTAACACTAAACTCACTATAGACAACAGAGAACTCTTTTTGCGATACGATGCTATCATCAAAGATGAGATAGATAGATTGAAACAGACCATTAAACACCTTGACAAAAAGACAACACCACCCAAAACTTTGGTTCGTAAATACGCTCTTGTGATAGGCAATAGTAGTTATCCAATAGGCAGACTAAACAATCCCATCAATGATGCAAATGCGTTAGCCAATAGCCTTAAAATGCTATCTTTTGAAGTGGATTTGGTAGTCGATGGAGATTTGAAAAGTATGCAAAGTGCGATAGATAATTTTAGTGCAAAACTTCATGACGAGGATATTGTACTCTTTTTTTATGCAGGTCATGCCGTACAATATCAAGAGGATAACTATCTCTTGCCACTAGAAGCCAATCAAAATATAAAAAATTCTATTGATTTAACAACCCAAGCTATCAGTGTGAGTTCTCTTTTGAAAAAACTCGACAAAAAGAGTAAATTAAAAATCATTATTCTTGATGCTTGTCGTACCTCTCCACTCCAAGTCTTAGCATTGCAAGATGGATTGGCTCGAAGTGTTGTATTTGATATTCATTCCAATGATGATGAAATAGAAGATACTTTTAATAAATTTTTAAGCGGTACACTTATCGCCTACTCCACATCACCTGGCAATATCGCCCATGATGGCAATGGCAAACATAGTCCTTATGTAAAATATCTGATACAAAATATTATGCTACCAAATTTTACAATCGAAAATGTCCTCAAAAAGACTCGTGCCAATGTAGAAGAGGAGACGATAGGAACACAAATACCGTGGTATGAATCCTCTATCAACGGGGATTTTTATCCTGCCCAAGAGGGTACTATGGAGTTTCTTGAACTCTTAAATCTATTGGCATTGCCCAAAGATAACCAAAACAACACGTGGCAATATCTTGCTACTATCCCTATAGATTGGGACAAAAAAGGATTGGTCGTACAAAAAGAGTACTATCAACACCTCAAAGAGGGTAGATTAAAGATTAAAAACAGTGGCATATTTTCACACTACACCATCGCTTCCACACAAGAACCCGTCAAATGGAACATCAAAATAGTAGGCACACGAACACAATACACTACGATTTCATTGTCCAATCCAATATTTATTGATATAACTCAACCCTACATTGGGGAGCTTGTAGTGCCTCAAAAATATCTAAAAGAGAGCAAAATAGTATGCCATAACGATGTATTTCCTACCGATGAAACCATTGTACGACTCCAAACACTGGAGTTTCCTTACAAACACCCTATTGGGCTTATCACCAAAGAGTATTGCCGTGGACTTAAGCGTAATTGCAACTACGAATACGCCCTTTATCCATCCCGTGAAAATATCCAAAAAGACCCCATCATTAGACAATGCCAAGAAGACAAACAAAAGGCCCAAACTCTATTCACAATAAAAACAAACTCCTACCCCAATATCCAAAAACTCTCCAATCAAATGACAATCGTCCAAGAAAATTAGATTTTTTCAAATTTTTTCTAAAAAATTCTATTTTTGTTCGTATATGTTTTAAGGAAATTTTTTTATAGGAGATTGTTTTGATTGCAAAAGTTAAAAGTATGATTGCTTTATCAATGGTTTTTTTAGTGCATTTGAGTGCTAATAGCGATATGGCAATAATAGATTATAATGATGGTGGCGATGTTCAAGCGGTAGAAATAAAAGACAAAAGAGGAGGCGTATGTCGAGTTGCTATGGATGTGGTACCTAGTGTGGTGCAAACCAATTGTATTCGCTTAACCAACTCAAAAGGCATTAAGATACTTTGTACTGGCAAAAAACAGATTTGCAAGAGAGAAGACGAAGTGTTTGACTTTATAAAAAACTACAGACCAACTTCAAAGCCCACAAATGTAACGCACAATAACTCCCTAAAGCTTCGCCAAGGTATGCCCTATTCACAAGCAAGAGAGATTATTTTGGACGCAGGATGGCAAGGCAAAAATATTTCACCGCGAGATCTTACTGGCGGAGAGACTACTGAAATATTTTTTGACAATGGTTGGCGTGAACTTCAAGATTGTGCAGGTACGGGTATGGCTTATTGTCGATTTGAGTTTAGAAATATAGCCAATCAAACGCTTGTTGTAATTACAATAGGGGAGTG
>DYTG01000208.1 GCA_020726085.1 Sulfurovum sp. | reverse complement strand
GCTATTTTGTTCAAGCCATCCTGTATTGTTGGTGGTATTGAAGTTGGCATAGAGAAGTGCCATATTCTCTTCAAAATCAAAATCAAAATCCTTTATCACATAATATCGATTATTTTTTTTGGGAACGAACCAATATTTTACCCTTATTTTGCTACGGCATAAACAAAGCAAAGGTTTAGGTTTATAGACAATCACAGGATAATCAATACCGCCACGAAAGAGTTGATTGCAGCGCAAAATTCTAGCTACAGTTGCCAAAAAAGCACGGTCGGCTCGATTGGTATCAAACTGCCACACCCCGTAATGCGAACAGCTAGGATAGTATCGACAACTACTGGGCAACATTTTGGAGATGTATTGATAGGCTTTGATGGGGGCGATAAACCATTGGGTGCTTTTCATACTACTCCTTTGGTTTAAGTGTGTTGATTGCTTCTAGCATCGCTTTGAGATGGGTTTTTGTCTCTCCTAATCGGGGGATGATACGCAATATAGGTTTTTCCACCGTGGGTTGACGGATGGCTCCTACAAGATATCCTTTTTGGATAAGGTATTCTTTGTTTTGCACGGCTTGTTGGTTGGAGCTTTGAGCGATAGGGAGGATGAGCGAATCGAGCTTGATGCCCAATATCTTTTGGACAAGCTTTTGGCGTTTGTGGATTTTGGCGATAAATCTCTCTTTTTGGGTGTAGAGCTTTTTGAGATTGACCAGTGCCAAAGCGGTATCAAAGAGCGAGGGGGCAGTGGAGTAGATGATGGGTTTGGCTCGATTTTCCAAAAAGCGAATAATTTCACTAGAAGCCAAAATATAGGCCCCGTAGCTCCCATAAGCCTTGCCCAGTGTTCCCATTTTGATGTAATTGGGTTGAATGGGGAGTTTGTAGTGGTCAAAAATACCCAGCAAATTATCCCCTATCACCCCCGAGCTGTGTGCCTCATCGACGATAAGTAGCGCCCCGTACGCATTGGCTACATCAAAAATTTCCCTAGAAGCAATATCGCCTCCCATCGAATAAACCCCCTCAATAGCGACAATGTTTCTGCTAGTGCTTTGGTATTGCTGAAGTTTGTCATTTAAATCTTGTGCATCGTTGTGCCCAAAAAAAACCACTTGCGACGACTCAATAAGTTGCGAAGCCAAAATCCCCGAAGCGTGATACTCTTCATCCATAAAGAGCCTATCTTTTTTGCGAACCAATGCCTCAATAAGCGAAATATTGGCCAAAAATCCACTCCCTACCACAATCGCCTCTTCAAAACGATTGAGTTCGCACAACTTCTCTTCAAAATATTGATGGATAGGGTGGTAGCCATTGACCAACATACTGGCTTTTGGGGCGTAGCAGTTGTAGCTTTGCATCAGTTCGTAGGCTTTTTGCATCTGTTTGGCATCATTGGCAAACCCCAAATAGTCATTGGAAGCAAAATCAACCAAATCGCTAGAATATATCTCCCTCTTACGCCACCGCCCCGCTTTTTGAATAGCTTCTAACTCTTTTTCATACATTTTTGATTATTATCCTTTGGGTTTGTCGTATTTTTTGCAAAATTTAGCATGAGGTGATAGAGGGTAA
>DYTG01000074.1 GCA_020726085.1 Sulfurovum sp. | reverse complement strand
GTCGCACCTACGGTTGTTGTACCATATTGATACAAGAGTAAAAACTACCCAACCATCGCCGAAAGTTCTTCTTTGGTTACTTGGTCGAAGTTGAGGTATTTATAAACGCTTTCGTTCATGTTGGGTGTGATTTTGCTTGATACGATAGCCAAATACTCCTCTTTGGTAGGAATTTTGCCTTTGAGGGCTACTACGGCGGCAAGTTCTGCTGAGCCTAGATAGACTTGGCTACCTTTTCCTAAACGGTTATCAAAATTTCGTGTTGAGGTAGAGAATACCCACGCATCTTCTGCCACGGTGGCTTGGTTACCCATACAGAGGCTGCATCCTGGCATCTCAGTTCTAGCACCTGACATTCCAAAGATTGCGTAATATCCCTCTTCTACGAGTTGTTTTTCATCCATTTTGGTTGGAGGACATACCCATAGTTTGGATTTGACTTGCCCTTCGCCTCGTAGTACTTCACCCAACGCACGGAAAAGCCCGATATTGGTCATACACGAACCGACAAAAACTTCATCAATTTGCGTTTTGAGTCCTGCTGCGTGGACTTCACTCAATGTTTTGACATCATCGGGATCGTTTGGACACGCCAAAATTGGCTCTGTAATTTCATTAAGGTCAATCTCAATAACCGCTGTGTATTGCGCATCACTATCGGCTTCCATAAGTTGTGGATTGGCAATCCATGCTTTCATTTTGTCTCGTCTTCTTGCCAATGTAGCGGCATCTTCGTAACCTTGAGCGATGAGTTCATCAATCAATGCGATATTGGATTGGAGATATTCTATGATTGGCTCTTTGTTGAGCTTGACGGTACACGCTGCGGCACTTCGCTCGGCTGAAGCATCGCTTAACTCAAAGGCTTGTTCGCACTTCATATCTTCAAGCCCCTCAATCTCTAATACACGTCCTGCGAAGATATTTTTTTTGCCTTTTTTCTCTACAGTTAAAAGACCCTCTTTCATCGCTTGATAGGGAATAGCATTAACCAAATCTCTTAGGGTAATGCCTGGTTGCATCTCACCTTTGAATCGTACCAATACCGACTCGGGCATGGTAAGTGGCATCATGCCTGTAACCGCTGCAAAGGCTACAAGCCCTGATCCTGCTGGGAAAGAGATACCGATAGGGAATCTCGTATGGCTATCGCCCCCTGTCCCTACGGTATCGGGCAAACACATTCTGTTTAGCCATGAGTGGATAACCCCATCTCCTGGACGAAGAATAAATCCTTTTCTACTAGTCCAAAAATCGGGGAGTGTGTGTTGAAGTTTAATATCGGCTGGTTTTGGATAGGCTGCAGTATGACAAAAAGATTGAAGTACAAAATCTGAACCAAAGCTAAGCGCTGCTAGTTCTTTGATCTCATCTCTTGTCATGGGTCCTGTGGTATCTTGACTTCCTACGGTTGTAGCGATTGGCTCACAGTAAACACCTGGCTTGACACCCTCTAAACCACATGCTTTTCCTATCATTTTTTGAGCCAATGTAAAGCCTTTGCCGTCGTCTTGGGGCTGATCGGGTGTAAGGAACATATCACTAGCCCCCAAACCTAACACTTCTCTGGCTTTTGCGGTCAAACCTTTGCCGATAATAAGCGGAATACGCCCTCCTGCTCTCATCTCATCGGTGATAGTATTGGGACTTAGTGTAAACTCCGATACCACTACGCCATCTTTTTCGATCACACCAGCGTAAGGTTTGACTACGATTACGTCACCTGTTTCAAGGTTTTCTACAGGAGCTTGAATAGGGAAACATCCGCTATCTTCGGCTGTATTAAAAAAGATAGGAGCGATAATGCTACCAATGACCACACCGCCTGTTCGTTTATTGGGAATACCTACAATATCTTCACCCATATGCCATTGAACCGAGTTGATACCTGATTTTCTACTTGAACCCGTACCTACTACATCGCCTACATAAACCAATGGGTAGCCTTTTTCTTTGAGTGATGCCATGGTTTCAAGGGGTTGTGGCATTTTAGTACCCAGCATTGAGTTGGCATGAAGCGGTATATCGGCTCTTGTGAAGGCTTCGGAGGCGGGAGAGAGGTCATCGGTATTGGTTTCGCCTGGAATTTTGTAAACGGTCAAAGTCATTTGCTCTGGAAGTGCGGGTTGATTGGTAAACCACTGGGCATTTGCCCATGATTGGATGATCTCTTTTGCTCTAGCATCACCCCCATCCATCATGGTTTTGACATCGTTGAAGCTACTGTAAACCAACAGTGTGTTTTTAAGCTCACTCGCTGCTGCATCGGCTACATCATCGCCCAATTTCAAGGCTTCTACAAGGGGAGCTACGTTAAATCCACCCAACATCTTGCCTAAAATTTGACACGCTTTAACGCCGTCAATGGCATCGCATTGTACATTGCCTTGCACAATATCATTTAAAAATGCAGCTTTGACATAGGCAGCATCATCGACACCTGCGGGCACTTTGTTCTCAAACATATCCAAAGCATACTCAACATCCACAATAGGGGAGGCTTTGAGTAGTTCTACCAATTGTGCTACTTGTTCGGGAGTAAGCGGAAGTGGGGGAACACCTAGGGCGGCTCGTTCTTGCGTATGGGCTTTGTAATTTTCAATCAATGACATTGAGTCTCCTATCTAGTTAGAATTTTTGTTACCAATATAATATAAAAAGAGTTTCAAAAAAGAGCTTAAAGATATAATGATTGGATATTGTAATTATAATTTGTAGCGTATAGTTACATCGCAAAAATAAGTGTAGTAAATCGTTACACTATTGAAGCTCAAAAGGTAACCTCAACAAGCTTCTCTTCTATCTCTTCGATTACGTTGTGAAGTTCCAAATAGAGGAGATGGAGCTTGGTAGATTCTAAACTTTTTTCAAATGCAACCGTTGCTAGATAGAGTCTATTAGCTCCTATCGTATTGGCATGACCTTTGAGCGTATGGACGATTCGTTTAAGCTCTTCTTCTTGCATGGTTTCAAAATTGATACCGTAATATTGGGTTCTAAAGTTGTGCAATATCTCACGATAAAACGCTTCGTCTCCCCCACAATAGCTTAGTCCAATGGCTTTGCTAAAGGTTTTAAATATAGGGAGTTTATCGTTTTGCTTAGGAATCTCGACGGGCATCTCTAAGGGCATCGTAGAGGTTTCTTGCGGGGATGTGTCGCTAGGTTGTTGGGGTGGTTTTTGATTGGATGGTGCAGTAGTTGAGTTTTTAGTGGAGAGGTATTTAAGCAGAGTCTCATAGAGGCGTTCAATCTCGAGAGGCTTTTTGAGGTGGTAATTCATGCCTGCTTGTTGCGTTGCGTTTACATCTTCTTGCATTACATTAGCACTCAAAGCGATAATGGGTAGTGTAGCTCCTAGCGCACGAAGCTTTTGGGTAGCCTCCACACCGTCCATGATTGGCATTTGCATATCCATTAAGATAAGTTCATATTTGTCAGGGTTGGCTTGATACATCTCAACAGACTCCAAACCATTACAAGCCCTATCAATGAGAATGCCACTTCCCTTGAGGAGTCCCACCACAATCTCTTGATTGATAACATTGTCTTCTACAAGCAAGATAGAACTGTCACTAAGTTTGGTCATCGTTTGTTTGAGGTGTCTTACATATGCCTTATTGTCCTCTATCTCGACAATCTCGCAACCTTGTTCAAGTGCAATCTCGAAGATAAAACGACTCCCTCGACCAAGCTCACTCTCACACCAAATTCTACCATCCATCAACTCTACAAGCTCTTTGGAAATAGCAAGTCCTAGTCCTGTTCCGCCGTATTGACGTGTGGTAGTACCATCGGCTTGTGCAAAGGCTTTGAATATATTGTTTTGCTGCTCATGGGTGAGTCCTATGCCTGTATCGCTCACTTCAAAACGCACAGTATCTCCATTGCCTTGTGAAACAAAAAGCTTTACATAGCCTTTGGAGGTAAACTTAATGGCATTACCTATTAGATTAATTAAAATTTGTGAAAGCCTTAAGGCATCCCCAACGTAAAGCTCTTGAATAGCGTTGTCGTATTGAAAATCAATCTCCAACCCTTTTTCTTTTGCGGATATTTCAACAGTACTAAAAACTTGTTCGATAGTGCGATACAAAGTAAAATCCCTCCTTTCAATTAATAATTTACCCTCTTCATTGTTGCTAAGATCAAGTATATCATTGATAATATCCAGCAATCCTTTCGCACTGCTTTGGATTTTTTCAAGATAACTTTTTTGTTGTTTGTCAAGATGGGTTTCAAGCACCAAATGCGTCATTCCTAACACTCCATTTAAAGGGGTGCGAATATCGTGGCTCATGTTGGCTAGAAACTCCGATTTGATCTTCAAAGCCTTTTGGGCGTATTGATTAGCATTTCTAAGCTCTTGGGTTTGCTCCATTAGTTTAATATTTGCTAATTTTAGCTCTTTTTCTCTTTGTTCTAGCAAAATTTTCTGTTTTTTAAGCTCTTGTTCGGTCTTAATATCTTTGGTAATATCTTTATCGACTCCTCTGTAGCCCAGAAGTTCACCGTTGTCATTGAAAAAGGGAGTAGCGTAGGTTGAGAGATAAACATTGTGTCCATCTTGATGGTGTTTGATATTAAGCATATCGACGATTTTGTGATGATTTTTGACACAATCTCTATAGAGTGGGGCAATGCGTCTTACCTCAAGCTTGGGCATAATATCAAACATGCTTTTGCCTACAAGTTCATAGGCGCTATAGCCCAAAAGTGTCTCAACACGGGCATTGGCGTAGGTAAAATAACCCTTAATATCAATCTCCCATACCCAAAAATCACTGTTTTCAAGAAGTTGTTGAAAACGACTTTGGGAGCTTTTGATGTAATCATCACGCAAATCAATAATCTGTTTGCCCAAAAAGAGATTTTGGATTTTGAGTTGGTTGTGCACTTTTTTGTTCTCATCGATATTTTTCCATGTTGTATAGAGCAGTTTTTTGCCCTCCAGTGTAACCAAAGTAAACGTTATTTCAATCCAAAACTCTTTTGCATTGAGACGCTTAGCAACCCACTCAAAAATCTCTTCTCCTTTGCCCAATGCACGATTTATCATGGCATTCATCTTATCAAAACTCTCTTGTCCATCGGGTTGTAATAGGGGCGAAAGCATCGCGGGATGTTTTTGCAGCTGCTCCTTCTGTGTTGCTCTCATCATCTCCAAAGCCTTGCGATTAGCATCTATAAATGTGTAATTCGAAGTATCAAGCAACAATACTCCATACAGAGACTTCTCAAACGCCAAAACGTAGAGTTCTTTGTAGTCGTGGCGACTCTCAAAGAGCATTTTGGCATCCGTCATATCGGCGTGTGTCCCCACGACCAAAAGGGGTCTATTTTCATCGTCATAGAGATAGATAGAGCCTCGTTCTCGCAACCAAATATAGCTACGGTCCTCTTTTTGAACCCTAAACTCGCGTGAAAAGTTATCTATCTCACCTCTCCTAAGCTGCGTAAAAAATTTTTCATTTTGGACTTTGTCGTCGGGATGAATAAGGCTATTCCACTCTGTAGTAGTGATTTTGGCATCCCCAACATAGCCCAAAATTCTATTAAGTTTACTGGAGAAATAGAAAGAGTCGTTTTGGATATCGTACTCCCAATACGAGCCACCGTTGGCCTCTATAGCAAAACAGTACTTTTGGGTATCGTGATTATTGTTAAAATTTTTCATAAGTAATAGACTTTTTATTTTGGAAGTTTGGGTTTAAAGTAGTAGGTTTATTTTTAGGTGAATAATAATTTAAATTTTAGCATTTATTTGATTAGAGATAGCTTTAATAGCATCAAAAAGTCTCTCTTTGTCGGGATAAACAAAAATCTCACATCCACCATCTTTGAGTTCCAAAAAGAGAGCAAACTCAACGAGTTCAACCGCTCCTTTGCTTTCGATTTCAAACTACTCAAGGCTTACTTGGGTGGTCTCTTCTTTGAAGCCTGTTTTGATGATAGCAGCAAGATAGAGTTGCTTGATTTGACCTAATTCTACGGCTCTATCTTCGATGGTGATTTGCACGCTATTATTTGAGCGAATCTCTTGATTTTTGGTGCATCAATCGACTCTCCATACCGTTTTGCTTCTCAAAAGTATCGATAATCTCAACCACTTTTGAACCCTCAATGACTTCAACATCAAGTAACACTTTGGTCATCTCTTCGATAGCACCGCCGTATTGGCTAAGTGTCTTTTTGACATAATCGTAATGCTCATGGAGTGTTTTTTTGATAAAGTCATCAATCCCCTCCGCCATCTTTTCACTGTAATCTTTTTGCGTCATACCTTGACCCAAAAAGCTGTGTTGTCGTCGTTCAAGTACCATCAATCCTGATACATCACTCATTCCATACACTGTAATCATATCTTTGAGTATCATAGTCGCACGATCCAAATCGTTACTAGCACCCGTAGAGATTTCGCCCAAAAATACCTCTTCGGCAGCTCGTCCTCCAAGGAGTACATCAATTTCGGCTAGTAGTTCATGCTTTTGTTTGAGGAAACGATCCTCTTCATCGGGCAAATGAAGCGTATAACCCAACGCCCCCAATCCTCTAGGGATAATCGAGACTTTGGTAACACGAGTAGAACCCTTTGTGAGTTCTGCCATAAGGGCATGACCGCTTTCATGATAAGCTACAATCTTTTTCTCTACTTCACTAATTTTTCTGTTTTTCTTCTCAAGTCCCACAAAGGTACGCTCGATAGACTCACTCAATTCGGATTGTTCAATCTCTTTTTTGTTGCGTCTTCCCGCAAGGAGGGCTGCTTCGTTGATAATATTGGCCAAATCTGCACCCGCAAGACCTGCCGTTTGTTTGGCAATAGTCTCCAAATCTACGTTACTGGAGAGTTTGACACCTTTGGAATGTACTTTTAGAATCTGCAACCGTCCATCAAAATCTGGCTTATCGACAAGTACTTGTCTGTCAAATCGCCCTGCCCGTAGCAAAGCAGCATCAAGTATTTCGGGTCGATTGGTAGCGGCTAGTACGATAATAGGCGTATCTGTTCCAAATCCATCCATCTCTGATAAAAGCTGATTGAGTGTCTGTTCACGCTCATCGTTGCCCCCAAAATTACCGCCACTTGCACGACTTTTTCCGATAGCATCAATCTCATCGATAAAGACAATAGCTGGAGCTACTTTTTTGGCTTGTTCAAACAAATCTCGCACACGACTAGCCCCAACTCCTACAAACATCTCAATAAATCCCGAACCGCTTACTGAAAAAAACGGCACATTGGCTTCACCTGCAACGGCTTTGGCAAGTAGTGTTTTTCCTGTCCCTGGAGGGCCTACCAAGAGCAATCCTTTGGGGATTTTCGCACCCAATTCGATGTAGCGTTCAGGGTATTTGAGGAAATCGACAATCTCTTTGACCTCATCTTTTGCCTCTTCTACGCCTGCAACATCATCAAATTTGGTTTGCGGTTTTTCGGAATTGATAAGCCCATTGCTTTTGCCTACCCCCAAGAAGCCTCCGCCCATCCCTTTTTGCATACGTTTGGCCAAAAATATCCAAATCGCAAAAAAGATGAAGATGGGCAATAGCATAGAGATAAGTTCAGCCACAAAGCCCTCACCCATGACACCCTCATAAGGGACATTTTTCTCTTCAAGCAAGGTAATCAATGTCGTATCATTAGCAGGTACATTACTCGCCATATAGCGAACACCGCCCCCTAGGGCTTCAATGCGACTGGGTGTAATCTTGAGTGCATCAATCTCACCTGTTTTGATCTTCTCTTTGATATCCGAATATTTGACATGTTTGGTAACTGCCATCTGTTGGTTGTTGCTTATTGTACCCATAGCATCACCACCATCGCCTACAAAAACTTTAAAAATTACAATAACGACAATAGAAAATAGCATAAATGCTAAAATAGGATTGTCGTTAAAAAAGTTATTGTTATTGTTGTCTTTTTTATCCATTATTTCCTCTTAAATTTTTTCATAGACAAGTGTCACCCACTCATCTTGAAGTTTTTTATCTATCAGTTTCATATCCGCAAACGCTTTAGATACGATGGACTCTTTTTTGTCCAAAATACCTGAGAGTAGTATTATACCACCTTTTCTTGTAGCTTTTTTTATATCGGACGAAATTAGCTTCAAAACATCGGCGATAATATTGGCAACAACTCTATCGTACTCCTTTTGAGCTTTATTAGCCGAGCCCTCCCAGATACTATTAAACTCTCCCTTATTGAGTTCAAAATTCTCTTTGGCACTCGTTATTGAGAGCGGGTCTGTATCGCACAAATCCACCGTTGCACCCAATTTATTGGCCGCTAAAGCCAAAATGCCACTTCCGCAACCCACATCAAGTACGCTATCTTGTGGCTTGACATACTTTTCGATAAACAAAAGACAACTCGCCGTCGTAGCATGATGCCCTGAACCAAATGCCAAAGCAGGGTCAATTTTGATATTAATCGCATCCTCTTTGCCCTCATACCAGCTAGGATAGATATAAAAACTCCCCACTTCAATAGGTTCGATAGAGTTTTGATAATCCCCAATCCAATCCTTATTGGCCTTGGTTTGTATCTTATACTCTACTTTCATCCTGTTGTCAAGTTGCATCATCAATGCCTCTACACTCTCTTTGACATAGCCTATATCGTTTTGAGAGCGTACGATAATCTCGCCCTCTCCCATCTCAATAGCGTCATTAAAGATATTGGCCACATAATCGGCGACAAACTCTACCATGCTAGAGGGTAAAGTAATTGTAAGTTCATTATAAGTACTATTTTCCATTTGCTATCCTAAACGCCCTTTCAAGGTCAAGTGTGCCTTCATAAAACGCCTTACCCACAATCGTACCATCAATCCCCGCTTCCATCAAAGCGTAAATATCACGCATATCTCTAAGCCCTCCACTAGCAATAGTCTCCAATCCACACGCCTCTTGAATCGATTTGGTAAACTCGATGTTAATCCCCGTCATCATCCCATCACGCCCCACATCGGTACAAATTATAGCTTCAACTCCCGCATGGGCAAACTCTCTAGCCAAATCGGTGGCTTTCATATCGCTAACCTCCGCCCAGCCCTCAACGGCTACCATACCATCTATCGCATCAATCCCTACAACAATTCGATATTTTTTTGCCATATCTTTAACAAACTGTGGATTTCTGAGGGCAACTGAACC
>DYTG01000073.1 GCA_020726085.1 Sulfurovum sp. | reverse complement strand
TAAATAATGAAATATTTAATCAAAAATGATACAATGTTGCATCTATTTATCAAAGGAAACACTCATGCGTTTTTTGATTTTTTTTCTTATTAATGTTTGGCTTTTTGCCGAAGTTGATGCAACGATTCGGATTGAAAAAGACGTCGATCAACGAAGTAATATTGCCATAGTCGATGAAAGTAGCGTTGAATCCCATTTGGCTTCTAAGTTTTTTAAGATTTTACAAGATGACCTTAAAATCACAGGAAACTTTGCGGTTGATTCAATGCACTATTTAGGTAGCTCTGCCCCCAGTGGCGAAGGAAAAGATTTTATTATCCAGTACAATTTTTCAAATGCTTCGGGTGCTTCACTCAATCTCAAGCTTATCAAAGCCTCTACTAATGAAGTAGCGTTTAGCAAAAACTACAACATCGGTTCGCTTGACAAGTATCCCTTTTTGGCACATCAAGCCGTAAGCGATATTAATGATAAGATCGGTTATCCTTCTGTAAGCTGGATGAATCGCTACGTTGTCTATTCACGATATTCAGGCTCCAAACAGAGTCAAATTGTATTGGCAGACTACACCATGACCTATCAAAAAGTTATGATTAGTGGAGGTTTAAATCTCTTTCCAAAATGGGGCGACAAGACCCAAAACACTCTCTACTACACAAGCTACAACGCCGATTTGCCCACGCTCTACAAACTCAACATCTACTCAGGAAGCAAAGAAAAAATTACTTCTTCGGAAGGCATGATGGTTTGCAGCGATGTTTCACCTGATGGAAGCAAGATTTTGGTCACCATGGCACCTAGTGGGCAACCCGATATTTACGAAATCGATACCCAAAGCGGTGTCAAAAATCGCCTTACAACCTTTAGCGGTATTGATGTCAATGGTAAATATGCCGAGGGTGGCTCTTCAATTGTTTATGTCTCCAATCCTTTGGGGTACGCCAATGTTTACAAAAAATCACTGTTTGGTACAGCTGTTAATCAAATCGTATTTCACGGACGAAACAACAGCACTTGTGATGCTAATGGCAATAAAATTGTCTATTCCGCCCGAGAGAGTTCAAACAAATACAGCAACAACCAATTTAATATCTACCTAGCTTCAAGCTCAGGTGGAGATACACGTCCCTTGACGACAAGCGGGATTAACCAATTTCCACGCTTCTCTAACGATGGTAACGTCGTTATGTATATCAAAAATTCACACTCTATTGGCTATATCAACATCAACAAACGTCAAACTCTGCTCTTTCCAATAGCAGGAAACAAAGTACAATCAATCGACTGGTAAAAGGAGTCTATATATGAAAAAAATTGCATTCATTCTAACACTTGTTCTCATCGCTACAGGGTGTGGAAAAAAAAGTAAAGTCAAACCATCTAACGTCGCCAATTCAACTGAAACCATTACTATTAATGATGGAGATGTGAGCAAATACAACAATAGCGATGATGGACTTGATGGCAGTAGCGGTGGACTTAAGAGCATCTATTTTGAGTTTGGTCGATACGATATTACTTCTGATATGGAGAGTCGAATGACAAGCAATGTTGATATTGCCAAAAGCAAAAGCAACATTAGGCTAGATGGTAACTGCGATGAGTTTGGAACCGATGAGTACAATTACGCACTGGGACTCAAACGAGCCAATGCCGTTAAGCAAAGCCTTGTATCAAGAGGGATAAGTGCAGGCAATATTACTCTTGTATCATTAGGAGAGAGCAAGCCTCTTTGTACGCAACCAACCGAACAGTGTTACGCCAAAAACCGTCGGGTAGATTTCCATTAAACCCATCAAGGAGGTGATATGAGACCCATAAAAACGATTATTGTATCTTCATTGATAGCCTCTTGTTTGCTTTTTGGAGAAAACTATGGTAGCGAAAATGTCGAGACGCTTAAATATAAGTTGGCACAACAAAAAGAGCGTATCGATGGGCTTACACGTATCGTAGAGGGGATGGCACAAACCATTAATGAACTTCGAGAAAATCGAAGCGGTGGCAAAGGAAGTCCCTACTCTGACGAAGAACTTATTCGTCGTTTGGGCAAAATGGTGGACAATATCAACGAAAACTATGTCTCCAAGGCAGAACTCAAAAGAGCATTGGAAAATCTCAAAGATGAGTACAATGAAGAAGTTGAAAGTGAGGAGTTTGAGCCTATCAAACGCAAAAAGCCTCCCAAAGATGAAACTATTGAGTCAGATTTAGAGAGCAGTGAACCCGTTGAGGAGAAACCACCCAAAGAGCGTATCTATAGGGAATCCAACGAGGATGTCGAAGAGAGTGATAATGAAGAGGTCGTAACGCCTCGTGTTTTTGATGAAGATCAAAGTAGTAAACCCGTGAGCATCAATGATACCCCACCAAGCACACACGATACTCCAATAGATGGCTCAAACGCTTCACAATATGCTTTGGCAGTACGACTCTACAACAAAAAAGAGTACGATCAAGCCAAAACCATCTTTGTCAAGCTTGAAAAAGAGGAGTTTAAGGTCGCACCAACGAGTTACTATTTGGGAGAGATTGCCTACTTTTCCAAACGCTACGAAGATGCGATTTATTACTTTAAAAAGAGTGCCAAACTCTACCCCAAAGCTTCCTATATCCATACACTCTTGCTTCACAGTGCCATATCATTGGAAAAAAGCGACCAAAAGAGCGAAGCGGTTAAGTTTTATGGTAAAATTGTCAATGAGTACCCCGATAGCAGCAGTGTTGGGATTGCAAAAATGAGATTAGAGAAGCTGCAATAAGATTAGATTCAGCTATTATAGGTACAATAATCCCTACTACAAATAACGGAGAAATAAAAATATGTCAATCGTAGAAGATAAAAACAGTGTGGTTTCAATTTCTTATCAAGTGACCCAAGTAGGTCAGAGTGAAGTAATTGATAGCAACAGAGATCAAGCTCCATTGGAGTTTATTACAGGTCACAACCATATCATTATTGGGTTGGAAAAAGCATTGATAGGGATGAAAAAAGGTCAAAGCGGTGATATGCTTATCAAAGCCGATGAAGCTTATGGTCAATACAATCCCCAAGAGGTTCAAACACTTCCTATTGATCAATTTAATGGAATTGAACTCAAAGAGGGAATGGTTTTATACGGTCAAGGTGAAGAGGGTCAGCCCGTTCAAGTTACTGTTGCAGGCTTTACTGATAGTGAAGTAACCATTGATTACAATCATCCATTGGCAGGAAAAGATTTGATGTTTAGCGTAAGCATTCTTGATTGTCGAGAGGCAACCGTAGATGAAGCTCTAAGCGGTGAAATCGAAGGAAGCGGTGGCGGATGTTGCGGTGGCGGAAGTTGTGGAACGAACGACCATCATAATCATGACCACGGACACGGTGGCGGATGCTGTAGTCACTAAACTAAGTAGCCCATTGTGGGCTACCTTCTTTTTAATTTTACATCTATATTCCTTCAATCAAGTTATCTATAATCAACATTTAAGTAAAATAGCCTCTAAAATCAACTTAAATTTTAAGGCTAATTTCACTATGACTATACCCATTCATTTACTCCATGCCAACGATATACACTACACTATTACCATTGATACCTTACCTCATTTGGAGTTTGCACACAAAGTAGCTATTATTACCAATGAGACGATTGCTCCACTCCATCTTGAGAGAGTTTTGAGTTGCATTAAAGCCCCACAACTCGATGTGGTGACAATAAAAGATGGTGAGGAGTATAAAAATCTTGCAACGGTTGAAGAGATTTTAAATCAACTTTTTGCATACCGTTTGGATAGAAAATCGACACTTATTGCCTTGGGTGGTGGAGTGATTGGCGATATGACGGGTTTTTGTGCAAGTTTGTATCAAAGAGGTATTGATTTTGTGCAAATCCCCACAACACTTTTGGCACAAGTCGATGCAAGTGTGGGAGGAAAAACAGGCGTCAATAATGCCTATGGCAAAAATCTCATCGGAGCTTTTTATCAACCCCGTGCGGTCTATATTGATACGAAATTTCTGGAGACGCTTCCAGCTCGTGAGTTTGGAGCGGGGGTAGCCGAGATGATTAAGATGGCGGTGATGTTTGATAAGGATTTTTTTGACTCAATTGAAAAAGAAGATTTGAGTGATCCTAAAATACTCAAAACATTTATCAAACGTTGCGTCGAACTCAAAGCCCAAGTGGTTAATGAAGATGAGAAAGAGGCGGGTATTCGAGCGGTACTCAACTACGGTCACACTTTTGCTCATGTGATCGAGAAGGAAACCCACTATACCACCTATCTGCACGGTGAAGCGGTGGCTATTGGGATGATGATGGCCAATGAACTTGCCCTTGAAATAGGACTTCTTAGCCTTCATGATGCCCTTAGGATTGCCAAACTATTAAAACGCTTTAAGTTGCCTACAACCTATCGGATCAAAGAGAGCAATAGCTTTTATGCGCATTTCTTTTTGGATAAAAAGAGTCTCAACGATACCCTTACTTTCATTCTCCCCAACGCTGCAATAGGGACGCATATCATCAAATCCGATATTGATGTTGTAAGCGTCAAAAAAGTCTTAAAGAGGTTTGTATAAGATAAATGAAAAAAATAGTAACGATTATAGCTTTTGCAACGCTTTGCCTTTACTCCCAAAACGGTGATGTTTCCCCAGAGTCCAATGCCTCCAATGTAACGCATACTCAAGAGGCTCAAAAAAACATCGAAAAGCAAGAGCTTATCAAAGAAAAAAACAAACTAGATGAGGATATTAATGAAAATAATATTTGGCTCAAAATCTACAGCAACTATCGCACCTACGAAAAACTCATCGCTCAAAATGAACTGCTCGATAAAGAGATTAAACGTTTGGAAAATCTAAAGTCGCTCACGCAAAAACAAGAAAAACAACTTCAAGATTTACAAAACGAACAACGAACCGTATCGGGCAAACTTCAACTTCTCAAAGAGTATGAGAAAGACCCTTTTGAGAAGATTCTCAAACACAACAATATCGAAGAGACACCCAGCGTGGGCAATCCCATTGCGATACTCAACGCCATATCATATCAAAAAACACTCAACAGCGATCACAAAGAGTATCAAGAACGCTACGATTCGCTTCAGCAGATGGTCAATCAAATCAAAGAGGAAAAAGTAGTACTCCAACGCATCATAGAACTCGATGAGTCCAACCAAAGTTTAGTCGCCTATCAGAATCAACTAAGCAACCTAGATCGAAAACTTGTTACCTTTGAAGAGCTTTTGGAGATTTTTAAAACCACCAAAAACGTGTATGAAAAAAAGATTGAAGAGATCAATCTCAAACTCAACAGTGAAATCAAACGAGAGATTCAAAAAACCCTTACATTATTAATGGCGATTTTCTTTTTTGTGATTGTGCTTGTCATACTCAAACTTCTCACTAGACGCTATATGCTTGATGATGATCGTGCTTATCGTATCAACAAAGCTCTTAATATGCTCTTTTTTACCGTTTTGATTCTTGTATTGCTCTTTAGTTATATCGAAAATGTCTCCTATTTGGTCACCGTACTTAGTTTTGCTTCGGCGGGTATTGCCATTGCTATGAAAGATTGGTTTATGAATATGCTAGGATGGATTGTGCTTGTCACGAGTGATTCAATTCGTATCGGCGATAGGGTGAGATTTGATAGAAACGGTGTGGTCTATGTGGGTGATATTGTTGATATTTCACTGCTTCGTATGACCATGCAAGAGGATGTGACGCTTGTAACCTATACGACAAACCGTAGAGCGGGACGCTTTGTTTTTATCCCCAATAACTATATTTTCACCGAAATGATATCCAACTACTCGCATGCAGGTCTTAAAACCGTATGGGATGGGATTGATTTTATCATTACCTTTGATTCGGATGAGAAACGTGCCATGTCGATAGCCAAGGAGGTAACCAAAAAATATTCCAAAGGCTATACCGAGATAACCCGCAAACAACTTAATGCTCTTAGAAGTGAATACAGTCTCAAAAATACCAACGTCGAACCTCGTATTTTTGCCTTTTTTGATACTTATGGCATTAAAATCAGCTCATGGTACCTTACTAACTCTTTTGCTACTCTTAAGCTTCGCAGTACTATCTCAATGGAGATTATGGAACAAATCAAAAAAGAACCTAATATCTCTTTGGCTTATCCCGCCCAATCGCTCTTTATTGACAAACACGTACGCCAAGCGGGATACAAACCCCTTGATTCCAATCAACCCCCTAAGGCTTCAGCTGATGAATAATAAAGTTTTTTTCAAAACCTTTGGGTGTCGTACCAATCAATTTGATACCCAAGTGATGATTTCCAAACTTCAAAATTTTAGACTTAGTAGCGAAGAAGAGGCCAATACTATCGTTATCAACTCCTGTACCGTCACCAATGGAGCCGATAGTTCAGTGCGTAGCTACATCAACTCCATCAAAAAAAGCAACCCTCAAGCCAAAATTATCCTCGCAGGGTGCGGGGCATTCTCCAAAGGCGAAGAACTTTTGGCTCAAAAAAAGGTTTTTGGTGTCATGGGTCACTCCCAAAAAGAGGCGATCGATAGTGTGCTTCAAACCCCCCAGCCTTTTTATGAACTGGGCGATATTAACCACATCGACAACTCTATTGTAGCGGAGTTTGTGGGCAAAAGTCGGGCTTTTATCAAGATACAAGAGGGGTGTGACTTTCGCTGTTCTTATTGCATTATCCCTTTTGTAAGAGGCAATGCACGTTCACACCATGAAGCCACTATCTTAGAGCAAGTACGCATACTAGCTAGTAACGGCTTTGGAGAGTTTGTCTTGACGGGGACCAATGTGGGAAGCTACGGCAAAGATACCCACTCCTCTATCGCCAAACTTATCAAAAGCATTGCTTTGATTCGAGGGGTTAGACGTATTCGTATCGGCTCACTTGAACCTATGCAAATTGACAGTGAACTCAAAGAACTCCTTAGTGAGCCTTTTATGGCAAAACACCTCCATGTCGCCTTGCAACACACCAGCGATAGGATGCTTGAAATCATGAACCGACGCAATCGTTACAGTAGCGATAGAGCCTTGCTTGAAGAGATAGCCAATCAGGGTTATGCTATTGGTACAGATTTTATCGTCGCCCATCCCCACGAAACAAGCAAAATATGGGAAGAAGCACTTGAGAGACTCCAGCAACTCCCTTTGACACATATCCACGCTTTTCGTTACTCTAAACGTGACAATACCCCCTCGGCTTTGATGAAACCACTTATTGGTGGGGAGGCAGCCAAGACTCGACACCAAGAGCTTGTCCAAATCGTCGCCCAAAAAAACCTTGCTTTTAGACAACAACACGCTCACGATTTGGAAGTATTGGTAGAGAGTGGCAAAAAAGGGGTCTATGGAGGGCTTGATCAATACTTCAATCGAGTTGAAATCACAAGCCAAAATGAGGATTTGGCCTCAACGTGGCAATTTTTGAAGGAGGTTAGCGTAGAAGATGCAACCAATCGTACAACTCTTTAAAATAGAAAAAAATATCAAAGCCATTGTCGCTCTGGTGGTGCTATTAATAGCACTCTTGCTCTATTCGGCGTTGCGTGATCGATCCAACGTCATTACCCTCCAAGAAGCCGATAAATTTATCAAACAAAACGCCGTTGTAAGCGTCTTACAAGATAGGGAGTATTTCTATTTCTTTACCGACAAAAGGGCGTACAAGATAGTCAAAGATGCCATTGATAACAACTTCTTGTACCGTCAATACAAAGTCGAAATACGATGGGATAGAAGCAAAATCTACTACACCCTATTGGCTCTTTTTGTGTTGCTTTTGCTCATCTATCTCATCAAAAAAGAGCGATACCCAACGCAGTGGCAAGAAAAACCCATCGCATCATCCAAAGAGCTTCAAACCCAAGAGACTCCTAGTGAGACACCCAAAATCTACTCTATTCAATCCGATATTGGCTTTAAGGATATTGCAGGGATTAGCGAGGCCAAAGAGGAGCTTAGTGAGATTATTGATTTTTTGAAATCGCCTCACAAATACACCAAACTTCACATCAAACTCCCCAAAGGTGTCTTACTTGTAGGGCCTCCAGGGGTGGGCAAAACCTACATCGCCAAAGCCGTTGCAGGTGAGGCAAATGTCCCTTTTTTCTATCAAAGCGGAGCATCATTTGTGCATATCTATGTTGGCGTAGGGGCTTCGCGAGTCAAAGAGCTTTTCAAAGAGGCCAAACGCCAAGCTCCTAGCATTATCTTTATCGATGAGATTGATTCTGTGGGCAAAAAACGAGGAGAGCATCGCAACGACGAACGAGAAGCGACGCTCAATCAGTTGCTTACGGAGATGGACGGCTTCGAGGATAGTTCGGGAGTCATGGTGATAGGGGCTACTAACAATCTTGAATCCATCGATAGTGCTTTGCTTCGTTCGGGGCGATTTGATAGAAGAGTCGAAATCTCCTTACCCGATATGGAGGATCGTCACAAAGTACTCGAACTCTACCTAGCCAATAAAAAACACGATGTCGATATAGAGCAGTTGGCACGTGTCACGGTAGGACTCAGTAACGCCTCACTGGCAACGCTGGTCAATGAAGCGGGACTCTATGCTATCAAACAAGGGCGAGACAATATCAACGATGATGATTTTGAAGCCATTCGGGAAAAAGTTGTCAATGGACGCAAAAAAATCAAATCGCTTAGCTACAAAGAGCGAGAGCTTCAAGCCCTCTATCAATCCGCCAAAGCCATTGTAGCGACATGGTACGATGTGGAGTTTGACAAAATCGGCATTGTCACTACCAAACTTATCGAACACGATGTGGAGATACTCTCACGCACTCAATTCCTTGACCTTGCCAAAATCTTTCTTGCAGGTACAATCGCTACCCAAAAGCACTACCACGATAAATTTACCAACGCCCAAGAGGATATCAAAAGAGCCAAAACTATTATCGATGATATTTACGATAGATACTCCATGGGTGAACCTTTTGGCTCTACACTTCAAGCCAAAGAGCAAATCTACCGTGAACTAAACCAAGAGATAGAAGAACTCATAGCCAAGCTTGATACGGTACTTGATAGAGTCACAACCTATATGCTTCGCTACGAAAACATCGACCAATCCAAAGTCAAAGAGATACTACGGGAGGTGTTTTGATGCAAAATAACCCCATCGAAACCTTTTTTCTACACCTCTCC
>DYTG01000072.1 GCA_020726085.1 Sulfurovum sp. | reverse complement strand
CTCTTGTAGATAATTACCCTTTGCGATACCCTCTTTGGCTTCATTGAGTCGTTTTTCGATAGCCTTTTGTGCAACATAGTGTGCCAAAAATTCCTTAATATCGTGCAATTCTCGCTCTTGCACATCGGTACTGTAGAGCTTCAATAGCTCCATTTGAATATTGGAGAAGTTTTGATTGATTGGATACTCTTGCATGACTTTACCTCCTTACAAAAACATAAAACCATTATAACAACAAAGCCCGTATATTTATCCTCCCCAGCCGTGCATTTTTCTTGCACTGATGATGTGAAAATCGTCGCTGATGTCGATGGGGTTGATGGCTACGAAGTAGTTGTCTTGAAGCGCATGAAACCACTGTTCGTAGGTTTGGGAGTTTTTATCGGTGAAGGCTAGAATAATGCCTCCGCTTTTGATAACGGTATAGACTTTTTTGATAAACTCCCCAAGCATCTCCTCTTCAATGGTGGCACTCGTATAGAGATAGTCGTAAAATTTGCCTTGCATTCCGTAGCGGGGTTGCTTGAGATGGAGCAAACGTACACTTGAACTAGGCGATGAAAAGCGGGATTTGTACTCTTCGAGTTTGTCGCTACACACAAGATTGAGTTGAAAATCGTAATCGCACCTTTGCGTGTGTTCAAATAACCTTTGGGTGAGCTTAATCTCATCGTCAAATTGCACTTGCCCATCGCTTATGTGCATCACTCTTGTAGCGGGATAGGGGAGTATGATATTGACAATATCGCTTAGGGTTTTATCGTTTAATCTTTTCACAATTTACTCCTATTTTATGGTTTTGTAATCTTCTATATAGTATATTGTGCCAAAACTTACAATTAAGACTATTGAAGCAAAACCGATCCAAACAAACTTACAAAGTTTCAATAAGTTTCAAGAGGCAATCATGCAACGAAAAAAGATTTACAATCCAGACTCTACCGAAAAGACACGCGATAGAAAAATATTTGGAGGCGATCCTACAGGGATTTTTGAACTCAACAACATCAAATACCAATGGGCGTACAACCTATGGGAGATGATGCTCAACAACACATGGTTTCCCAAAGAGGTCGATATGACTCCCGATGTGCAAGACTACAAGCACCTCACCGATGCCGAAAAGGTAGCTTACGACAAGGTTTTAGCGCAACTTATCTTTATGGATTCGCTCCAAACCAACAACATCATTGACAACATCAACCCCTTTATCACATCGCCCGAGATCAATTTGGTACTCGTTCGTCAATCCTTTGAAGAGGCTCTGCACTCTCAAAGCTACGCTGTCATGGTCGATTCCATCTCTACCAATAGCGATGAGATTTATGAGTTGTGGCGACGTGATATGATGCTCAAAAGCAAAAACGATGCCATTGCCAAAGTCTATAATGAGCTTAGCAGTAATCCCAATGACCGCAATATCGTCAAAGCGATGTTTGCCAATCAGATACTAGAGGGGATTTACTTCTATAGCGGCTTTACCTATATCTACACCCTAGCACGAAGCGGGAAGATGCTCGGTTCTGCACAAATGATTCGCTTCATTCAACGAGATGAGGTGACGCACCTCTTGCTTTTTCAAAATATGATTAACGTCACCAAACGGGAACGCCCCGAACTCTTCACACAAGATTTGCTAGATGAAGTCTATGCGATGTTCAAAGATGCCGTACGATTGGAGAGTGCATGGGGCAAATACATCACCCAAGGGCAGATTTTGGGACTTACCGACAACATTATAGAACAATACATTCAATACCTAGCCGATGAACGCCTAAGGGCGGTGGGACTTGAAAAGCTCTACAATGTATCGCATCCTATCAAATGGGTCGATGATTTTTCAAAGTTTAACGATCAAAAGACCAACTTTTTTGAGGGCAATGTCACCAACTACTCCAAAGGGAGTTTGGATTTTGATGATTTTTAGGGGAGTAGCTCGATGATTATCACCGCTTTGCAGTTTACGACAATCCCAAACGACTATCAAGCAAACCTCAACCGCCTTACTGCTTTGATACAATCGCATGACCAAAGCGATATTATCGTAGCTCCCGAAGTAGCGCTCACGGGCTTTGATTATGACCGTTTTGAAGAAGCGGCAGCGTTTTATGATGAGGCTATCAATACCTTAAGGGCTTTTATAGGGGAACAGTTGCTTGTCGTGAGCCTTATCAAAGCTACTCCTGATGGCATAGTCAATTGCGCTATTGCCATGCACAACCACCAACTTATCTACTCACAAAACAAAGCCAAACTTTTTAGATTGGGCGATGAGCATCGCTATTTTTTGGAAGGCAGCACGCAACACATTACCAAATTTCAATTAGGAACGCTTACCTTTGGTATCCTTATTTGCTTTGAGTTGCGTTTCAAAGAGCTGTGGCAAAAACTTGAGGGGTGCGATATTATTTTCATCCCTGCCCAATGGGGAAACCCCCGAAAAGCTCATCTGGAGACACTGAGTCGTGCTTTGGCGATTATTAATCAATGCTTTGTAGTAGTAGCCAACGCAGCCAACGACGATATGGCACGTTCAAGCGCAATTATTTCGCCCAATGGAGATACCCTAATGAATGATAGACTCCAAGCCATTAGCACCAAAATTGATTTGCACGAAATCAAAAAGATGCGACGCTACATTGATATTCGATAAGGAGAGACGATGCAATCTATCCTATTTAACCATCAACCCATTACCCCCTCAAAGATTGTCTGTATCGGACGCAACTACGTCGAACACATCCATGAACTCAACAACGAAATACCACAAAATATGGTGCTTTTCAACAAACCCAACTCGGCTATTAGCGATACGTTATGCTACTTTGATGAGGATACCCGATTTGAAGGCGAGATGGCTTTTTTGATTTTTGATAACCAAATCAAAGGGGTGGGTTTTGGGCTTGATTTAACCCATGCCGCTATTCAAAACCAACTCAAAGCCAAAGGATTACCGTGGGAGAGAGCCAAAAGCTTCGATGGTTCAGCACTCTTTGGAGAGTTTGTTACTTTTGATGGGGATTTGAGTCATTTATCAATGGAGTTGTGGATTAATGACCAACGTATCCAACACGCCTATTATGAACTCATGATTCACAAGCCCCGTGAAATTCTCCATGAGATTAGCACCTTTATGCACCTTGAAGATGGTGATATTGTTATGAGCGGCACACCTAAAGGAGTGGGTTGTTATCGCAAAAACGATAGATTTGTAGGGAAAATACTCTGCCAAGATAGGCTATTGGTGCAATCGCAATGGGAAGTCCATTAGCCTCCAAAAAGTCTCTCAATAAGTATCAAATCAAAATAGGACAATGCAACAAAAAGCAGTGTTGAGACCAATACCGTGGCGGTGACATCGTAGGGTTTGCAGTGGTAGAGTACTGCCATATTGACATTATTGACCGCCAAAGGGACGATAAGTGAGACAATGAGTATAGCACTTAGATGGGCAGGAAAAGTGGTGAAACTTACAATCGCAATGCCCAAAAGGGGCAAAAGAATAAGCTTAACCAAGCTAACACTAAGCGTTAGGCGAAAGTTTTGGCTTTTGATGGGAGTTTTGGCAAGATAGATACCAAAGATAATAAGTTGCAAAACAATCGTAGCATAGGCCGCCATTTGCAAAATAAGCTCAATTTGGGCATGAATCCCCCATCCGCTGTAGTTGTAAGCGAGTGCAACCATGGCACTCCACAAAATAGGAATTTTAACCATTTCCATTAAGGATTGCTTGATACCGTTGTGACTTTTGGCATAAAAATAGATACCCACCGTGTAGATAAAAAAGATATTGGCGATATTGATAATGCTCATATACGCCACACTCTCCTCGCCAAAGAGTGTAATACCCAAAGGAATACCCAAATTTCCCGTATTACCAATAAGCGATGAGGCAATGAATATAGAACGATCTTTAGTATCCGCAAAGATAAAAGGCGCTACAACGATTGCAACAATAAGCATCACCGTAATAATAACAAAATATAAAAAAGGGGTATAGAGAAGCGTAAAATCAATAGGGCTTCGTGTCAATCCCCAAAATACAAAAAAAGGCTGCAAGAAGTAGAGCGAAATAAGCACAAAACTCTTATCGTCAAGGCGATCATCCAATACTTTTTTGGCAACAAAACCTATCACAATAAAAACATAGATAGAAGCTACCGCCAAAAGAGCGTTCAAAGACTAGCCTCTCTCTTGAACATTCGTAAGTATCACACGAGCCACGGCACCTACGCTATCTTCTCTATTTTTAATCTCCAACCTCGCCCCCAAGGCATCAGCAGCACTTTTTGCCAAAAAGAGTCCCAATCCTGTGCCTTTGGATTTGTCACTGCGTACAAAAGGGGCAAAAATATCAATCGCTTCATTAATCCCCTCTCCCTCATCAAGAACTTCGATGATAAATTGCTCCTCGTTTGCGTAGCATTTGAGTACCACTGCCCTACCCTCTGGCGTAAAACGTAAAGCATTTTGGACAAAGTTTTGCAAAATTTGTGTCATTAAAAGCGGTTGGATTTTCATGAAATAGTGAGGTGGAGTGAGATTGTATTCAAACTTTTTATCTTTTGAAGCGGCATAAAATTTGAAATCGTTGCACTTTTTATGCAAATACTCAATCACATCAATGGTTTGGGGTATCTCAAATTGAGCTCCCTCCGCACGTCCAAACTCCAAAATGGAGCTGATGATTTTGTTGAGTTCATCAACAGAGAGGATATTTTGCTCTACTGCCTCTTTGAGTTTTTGTGGGGTAATATCTTTTTTCATAAGCGTTACTTGATTTTTGGTCTTCATCACCGCCAATGGTGTTTTGAGTTCGTGGGCAGTACCAATAAAAAGCTCTTTTTTGTAACGCAAAAAGTTTTCGATACGCTTTAGCAATCCATTGATTGACTCTCCCAATCGCTTAAACTCAATAGGCAAATGGGCTACATCAATCGATTTTATCATGTTTTCATTCATCTGCGAGAGACTCTCGTTGAGCTTCTCAATGGGTGCAATAAGCATTTTGGAAAGAATGATAGCGTAAAGAGCGATAAAAAAGATAATCAAAATATTGCTAATAGCCATTGATTTGTAGATAGAGTATTGCATTTGCTTTTGGGCTGTTATATCTTTTTTGATGCTAATGTAGTGGCTCGTCTCCTTATCGTGTGGGATTAGCAACTCATAATAGTAACGATCCTTTTCGCTGTATCGATTGAGACGTTTGTGGTGATTTTTGATATTGCCTACTACTTGAACGATACGAACATCAATCTCAAGGGTTTTTTGCAAGATGTCGTGATGGAGTTCAATATCTTGAGGGATATTTTGGTAGGTAACTAGGATATAGTGAGCGTTTTGAAAGAGTGATTTTTCAATAGCCTTATCAACACTGTAGCTGATATGATTGTAGAGTATAAACGAAAAAACTATCGTCAAACTCACCATAGAGAAGGAGAGTTTAGCAAGAAAGGTTTTTCTTATGCTTTTTTGGGAAAGCAAAAGCGGTAACCTCTTCGACGAACGGTTTCAATCGTCGTGATACTGAGGGGTTTATCCATTTTTTGTCGGATTTGGTTGATGGCGACTTCAATAACATTGGGCGTAACCAATTCGGGCTCTTCCCAAATGGCATCAAGGAGTTGCTCTTTGGATACGATTTGATCTTTGTGCATGGCTAAGTGAGTGAGTACTTCAAAAGGTTTGCCTTTGAGTTCAATCTCTTTGTTGTTGTAGATGATTTTTTCCTCTTCGGGATTGATAATCAAATTTTCGATTTCGATGATATTGCTACCGCCAAATCGCAGTTTTGCTTCGATACGCACCAACAAAATCTCAAAATCAAAAGGTTTTTTGATATAATCATCGGCTCCGCCTCTAAGAGCTTCAATTTCGCTCTCTTTATCATCACGAGCCGAAAGAACAATAATAGAGGTTTTAGGCGTATGCGACCTAATCTCTTCAATCAAATCAATTCCACTTCCATCGGGCAACATCCAATCCAATAAGACCAAATCGTAATTTCTAATCCCCAAATAGTATCGTCCATCGGCCAAATTTTCAGCCACATCGTTTTGATAGTCAAACTCTTTGAGTCCATCGGATAGGGTTTTGCTTAAAGATACTTCATCTTCAATAATTAATATTCTCATTTTATAATACCAACCTATTTAAGTTTTTTTTTATAATTATACCATAAAAATTGTTCTTTTTTAAAAAAAAATTAAAATTTCACAGATTTTGAAAGCGAAACAAGGCAATGCTCTAAAATATCGGGTTTTTCTATCTCAATACTAAGGCTTTTGAGGAGTTTAGAGTATTGATGAGTGAGCAAAATCTCAATAGCCTCTATCGCCTCTTCAAGAAGTTTGAAGCGTTTTTCTATCACCAACTCCTCTATCTCTTGCACAACCCTAGCGTAATCAATAAAGACTCCCTCGCTGTAGGCATACTCCATAGCAACATCAACCACAACCCTTTGGGGTGTGTGGCGTTCGTATTCCAAAATGCCTATAATCGCCTCAAAGGTGAGTTGCTTAATACGAATCGTCATATCGCCTTTTCTTCTTTGTTGAAGAGCCGTACAAGATTGGGAATATGCTTATAAAAGACAATAATAGCGATAACCCACACAGGAGAGTGCGAACCAATCCCCCCTACTTCTGGATAGATAACATAACTTGCCATAACAAAACCCGCCAAACCAATCAAGGAGGAGAGTGAAGATATTTTGAGTACCTTCGCACCAAACGCCCAAAAAGCAATCGCCACAAGTGAAGCAAATGGCATCATGAGAGTGAGTACTCCAACGGCCGTCGCAACCCCTTTGCCCCCCTCAAAAGCTAAAAAAACCGAAAAACAATGCCCTGCAACTGCCAATACCGCCAGTGTCCAAAGCGTATCTTCGCTCACACCAAACGCCATGGCAACAAGCATAACAGCCACCCCCTTGATAGCGTCCAAAAAGAGCGTAATGGCTCCGAGTTTTTTTGCTAAAACGGGGTCTTTTTGTTTGACGACACGCAACACATTGGTAGCACCGATATTGCCGCTCCCCTCTTTTTTGATATCCACTTGTGCAAACTTCATAGCCAAAAGATAGCCAAAAGGAATACTAGCTACAAGATAGACGGCGATATAAAACGCGATATTAATATTAAGTTCCATGGTTACTTCTCTTTTACTTGTACATCAATAGAGAGTGCTTCAAACTCACCGTGACACTCTTTTTTGATATCAATATCTTGCACTTCAATATATTTCCTAACAACATCAATTATATCTTTTTTTAAATCTTCCATAAAAGGATAATTATCATTTTTCTTATCGGTCATAATGGCGATACGCAAACGATCTTTTGCAACTTCGGCACTTTTTCTCTTTTTGTTCCAGGGAAAATTCATGAAAACAATCCTTTGAGCTTGCCTACCAATCCCTTATTGTGTACCGTAGGCTCTTGGATAGGGATATTGTCTCCACAAAGCCTTGCTGCAATTCTTTTATAGGCTGCCCCTGCTAATGATTTGGGATTAAGAATAATGGGTGTACCTTGATTGGAGGCCTCAACGACCCCTTTGTCTTCGGCAACCTTGCCCAAAAGTTTGATATTGAGAATCTCTAAAATATCTTCACTGCTAAGCATATCACCGCTTTGTACCATTTCGGGAATAATTCGGTTGATAATGAGATACTTATCAACCTCTTCACCATCTTTGACTTTTTGGGATTTGGAGTCAAGTATCCCAATAGCACGATCGGAATCACGAATCGAAGAGACCTCTGGATTGACAATTATAATCGCACTATCAGCAAACTCAATGGTGTGTTCGTAGCCGCTCTCAATACCCGCAGGAGCATCCAAAATCACATATTCAAACTGGAGACTAAGTTCATCAACCAATTTTTTAATCTTTGAAGAGACAAGTACGCTTTTGTCTTTGGTTTGCGAAGCGGCCAAAAAATAGAGATTTTCGTTCGATTTGCTTTTAATTAATGCTTGTTTTAGTGACGCTTCACCGTCCATTACCTGTACTAAGTCATAAACCACACGATTTTCCAGTCCCAATATCATATCAAGATTTCGCTGACCTATATCAAAATCCACAACTACGCATTTACGCCCATACATTGCAATGCCCAATCCGATATTAGCCGTAGCTGTTGTTTTCCCAACGCCACCTTTTCCACTAATAACTGCAATAATCATACCCACGTTAGCTCCTTTTTTGAGATTGCTTTGATAACGATTTCATTGTCAACAAACTCTATCTTATTTAATCGATTTTCCAGTAGTGTATTGTCAATCTTGACACCGTGAAAAAGTATATTGGACTTTTGTGTATCACCCACAAGAATAAAATCTCCCATCGAACTTATATCGCCATTGACGACATTTAGAGCTATTACATTACCCTTGGCTACAACTTTTGCACCGCTGTTAATACGCTCCGCCACCACAACATCCCCAGCGTGTTCAACGTATTGACCGCTTCGCAAAGGCTCCGAAATAACTTTGCAACTCTCTTTGCACTTTTGTTCCTCATGGTGAGGCATTATAAAATTATCTTTGATTTTTTTTGCCTTGGGAAAATCAAAATTGTTAATATATTTTAGTGATTTTTTTTCGAGATACTGTTGTACTCTTTGAGGAATATCACCCTGAAGACAAAGCAGGTGATGTTTAAAAAGTTCATAATTAGCATCTATAAACGCCAAAAATTTATTTTCATCTTCAATCGTTGCCTCAAAGACCTTAATTGAATATTGATTGCTCTTCAATAGACTCTCCACACCATAATTTAAACAATTTTATCTTATTTTTGTTTAAAATAGGTATAAAGAGGCAATAATGGACTATTTTGTGCTGTTTGAGTCTGATTCATACTCTTTAATCACTTTTAATAGTCCCTCGCCCACGCCTTCAACATCGGTAACATCATCAATCTTTGTAAATTCATTTTTCTTTCGATACTCGATAATAGCCTCTGCTTTGGACTCACCAATTCCTTTAATTTTCATCAGTTCCTCCTTGGAGGCACTATTTAGTTCACTTACGCTCATCCCGCACAAAAGAGAAACCGATAACAAAAACGCGGACAACAAAGTTCTTAACATAAAAATCCTTTTTGATAAAATATAATAATTATAACAAATAAATACTTATAGATTCTCGTAAAAATCTAAAATAGTATTAAAAATATT
>DYTG01000207.1 GCA_020726085.1 Sulfurovum sp. | reverse complement strand
AAACATTACAAACAAAACCATCTTTCTATACCCACTTATTGCGCTATTGATATTTCTCATTTGATTAAATAGAAAAGCTCTATATCCTCTCGTTTACCCAAACAATACGACTGATAGGAGGCTACAATATGCTTGATTGCCTCATTGACTCGTATGATGCGTCCATTGCTATCTTTGACTTTGCTATAGAGTAGCCCTACGAGTCCTTGTTTATCCTTAGAGCTTAGCTCTTGGGTCTCTTGCGAGATATGCTCCACCACATACCTATCAACAATAGGACGAAAAGGCTCAAACAAATCATCGGCAAGATTGTAAGCATTGAGCTCGCTAGAGTGCCATACCCCAAAGGTAGGATTAAGCCCATAAGCGATGATATGCCGTGTAATAGAAGAGCGTAAGATACTGTAGCCATAATTGAGGGCGATGTTTCTACCATCTTGTGCATTTTTACGCCCAAAGCCTACCCCAAAGAGTGCTTTGAAGTAGTAGGCTGCGGCGATGGCTTCGATGTTGTTTTTGTCTGCGGAGTGGATCTTGTTGATGAGGGTGTAGAGATATTGATCGTTTGGCTTGATAGTGCTTAGCAAATCGGCTTGATTGAGTACTTTGGAGATGACAATCTCCCGCCACAATCGATTGAGTTTGGGTTTGGATAGGTTGATTTGACTGCGTTGTATTTTTGCGGTGCGACTGTTTTTGTAGAGTCCTAGAGATAGAGCAGAGGGGATATGTCGCTCATCTACAAAAATCACCACAATATTAGCAAGAGCCAAATGCGAAAGGAGCGAGGAAGTTAGAGTAGTTTGTTGGTTTTCGATAATGACAATATCAATATCATCAAGACAAATAGGCGTAGCACCTGCATCGTTTTTGACAATCATGGAATTATTACGGTAGCTTAAATAGGCTCGATTGACAATGAAAATTTGCTTAAACATAAGAGAATCCCGATTTAAGTATAAAACTTGTGAGGCTCGGGAAAGTGCCTCTTGCTTTAACCAAAGCTATCAAATCTCCATTTGATACCCTAATATTATAACCAAGTTGACTTTGCATTTTGCTTAACCTCCTCAATATTTCCAAAGAAATCTATTGTGACTTTTGAGACAACGGTTGTGCTATTGGGAGTAATAGTCCCCTCTTTGGAGACTTTTACTACTCCTTTTTTATTTGTAGTTGTAAATGTACGGCGGTTTATCTTTTTAACCGATACCTTATTGTTGCCCCCTGCTATATCTCCTCCACCATTAAAAACATAATACTCCGCTCTAGCCTCTTTGGTATAAAAGACTTTGATAATATCATTTTTGTAGAGTGTAAGCATGGGCTTTTTATCTTCAAAGTAATCTCCATATTTTTCATTAATTTTTGTCTTGATATGGGGATTGGCTAGGGTGCTAAAGTATTTGAGACCTACGACTTGATTTTGTTTGGGATGAGCGTAAAGCTCGACGCAAAATATATTGTTATTCTCCTTGATAACAAAAGGCTCTTTATTCTCTAAAGCTGCACGGAAATTATATACAGAGAGACGTTCAATGCTTCGCTCTTTTCGTTGGGTAAAGATAATGCTATCGGCAGAGCTTTTTTCAATCTTCTC
>DYTG01000071.1 GCA_020726085.1 Sulfurovum sp. | reverse complement strand
TTTGATGGTGATTTGTGGATGGTAATAGATTGAGATAGATTGTGGAATGGTGGAGCATAGCGGGATCGAACCGCTGACCTCTTCGCTGCCAGCGAAGCGCTCTCCCAGCTGAGCTAATGCCCCATTTTTTGGAGAATAGTATTATAGCTTAGGAGAGCTTAGAAATAGTTTAAATAATTAATTTTTTACCATTTTAACCAATTTTACGCCAACTACGGCGATAGCACCCGTTATCAATCCCACCAACAACTCGCTCAAAAGTGAGGGCATAAAGTGGAGTGTTTCATGGAGTGCGTCCCAATTGTGCAGATAGATACCACCCGCTACAAGCAGCATCGCCAATGTACCGATAAGCGCTAGAGATTGAATCACTTTGGGCAATGCCATGACAAAAAACTCACCCACCCTGCTATCTCCGCCATTGGTAGCGATAAGTTGGTAACCAAAATCATCCATGCGTACAAGGAGTGCCACAAGCCCATAAACGCCCACCGTAGCCAAAAGCGCCACAAAGCTGACGACGGCAATTTGTACGGTCAATGTTTGAGTCGCCACCGCACCAAGGGCGATAATAACAATCTCCACAGAGAGAATAAAGTCGGTAATGATAGCCGATTTGATTTTGACTTTTTCATCGGCTAATATCTGCTCTTGGGATTTTTCTTCTAGCGTTTCGATAGCTTTTCGCTCTTGCTCGTGAGGTACGAAATACTCATAAATCTTCTCTGCTCCCTCAAAAGCCAAATAGACACCCCCTATCATCAAAATAGGCACAATAAGCCACGGTGCAAAGGCACTAAGCAAAAAAGCGATAGGCAAAATGATGACCTTATTGATAAATGAGCCTTTGGTAATCGCCCAAATAACGGGTAATTCACGACTAGAGGCAAATCCTGAGGCTTTTTGAGCATTGACAGCAAGGTCGTCGCCCAATATCCCCACTGTTTTTTTGGTGGCTACTTGGCTCATCGTAGTTATATCATCCATCAAGAGTGCAATATCGTCAAAGAGTGCAAAAAAACCTGATGCCATATTTTTCCTTTTTTAGGTGATATTGTACCATAACAAAAATTTATCTAGCAATCCTCAAAATAGTTTTGCCATATCGAATGCCCCAACCCAAAAATAGAACAATCCATAAAGTACTGCTCAAATGAAAAAAGCCCATAAAAAAATTGATTTCACTCGCATAAAACAGTGAACCCAAAACTCTTGAAACGATAACTATTTGCATCAAAACAAAGAGTCCCACCAAGAACCTATCGGCGACAATGAGCAAGGGAGGCACGGCGTGTCCCATGGTCACACGGCTACCAAATCCAATCAAAAGATTCAGCACAAATCCCAAAGCAAAAGTATGCAAAGAGAGCTTCATGGTATATATCTCCAAAACTGTTTCTACAAAATAAAAGATGACTCCCACATAAAACCAAATAAAAGAAACAACCATAATCAATATAATAGGGGGTGTTTTGCCGTAAATATTTAAATTCAAAACTATGTATCCAAAAAATACAAGGGCAATAGATGCTAAAATTTTGGATAAAAAGAGGAGTTCAAATTGCGAGACTACGCCTATAGATAAAAACAAAAGCAAAGAAAACTCTAAAATATATTTGGGTTTTTGCCATTTGGGTTTTTGGGTATAGACGCTGTAAAAATTAGGCACCATCTTCAAAGCAACCAAAAAAACCACATTAAGCAAATAGCCATAAAATATCAAAATTGATAAATTGATAGCAAAAACAATTTCTCCCAAAAGCAACATCGCACCCAAAAAAACCAAAGCACTTAAGAGATAGCTCTCTTTTTTATCTAAGCTTTTGCCTCTTTTGATGACTTTGTAAAAAACGGCTACTGTGGCAACGAGTGAACCAACAACCAGCATTTTGCCCAACAATACAAAACCAAAGAGTGTCAAGAGAGTCCCTATTTGCAACGCTATCCAGACAAAAAGATAGGTTTGTTGGGGTATGGGCAGCGAGGTGGAGTATCTAGGAATAACCGTCATCAAAAATCCCAAAAAAGCATTAGTAAAGACTCCAAAGAGCAATCCAAAACTGTGTAAGAGTGAAAAATCAACCTCTTTGCCTATTAGACTTAAAAAAGTTCCTATCATTGTATAAAAAGCAAAAAATAGCGTAGAGGCAAAAAAGAGTTGGTGCGGTTGGTCGCTAAAGCGTTCAAACCAACTTTTTTGTTTGAAGGGTTGTGTTTTTAGATGTGAAAATTGCATTATAAACTCCATTTTTAATTAGGAGTTATCTTATCTTATTTTAAAAATTTTTGAATTGATTTAAGTCAATACAAAGGGAGTTCCTTTGCATTGTGTGTTAGTTGGCAACTTTTTTGGCTAAATAGACCTTTTTGAAAGTGTCGATGAAAAGCAACAGTGAGCCTAGTATCATCATACCATCGGGCAAGATTCTAAACCACATCCATCCGCTCATTGACTCCAATAACTCTCTGCTTCTAGCTGCGTAGTAGCCAAGCGTGTGAGCTGTTGAAGTTTGCTCTACTCCTATTATCATCGTAGGTATTGCATAGATTATCACTCCAACCGTAATAAGCCAAAACGCCCATCTGCTCATGCTCTCATCCCACTCCAAACCTTTTGCAAGAGAGTTTGCTCTAGCTGTCATATAGATAAATGCAATAGAGATATATCCAAATGCTCCAAGCAACGCCACATGAGCGTGAGGCATAATCAAATAAGTCCCGTGCGAATAGTAGCTAATCGTTGGGGTATTGATAACCATACCCAAAAATCCTGCACCAAACCAGTTAAGAAAGGCACTTCCTGCAAGCCACATAAAAGGTACGCCAAAATCGAAATTTTTGCCTTCTGATTTGATATGGTTTTGTTCTTTAATTGCTTCAATCATCAAAAGAGCCAAAGGGAGCGGTTCAAGTGCCGAGAAGATTCCACCTATTGCAATCCAATACTCATCAAGCCCTTGCCAAAAATAGTGGTGTCCTACTCCCAAAGTGCCGCTAAACATGATCAACGCCAACTCAAAAAGCATCACTTTTTCGGCTGTTTTTTCTCGTACAAGTCCAAGTGCAACCGATAAGTAGGCTATAACCCCCGCCGCAAAAAGCTCAAAGGTAAGCTCTACCCAAAGGTGAACAACCCACCATCTATAGTAATCATCCACGGTATAATTGGGTGCGATTTTGTGTATCGGATACATTCCAGCTAAATAGAGTGTCGCTATACCAAAGGCTGACCAGATGATAGTACCTATAAGAAGTCTATTGCCTTTTGCGTTTCGTATCGTGCTATAGACCATACCAAACCACAATACAAGCCCCACAACAAGTCCTATATCCCAAACTCTAGCGAGGTTTAGAAGCTCTCTTCCTTCATTTCCAAGCCAAAACCAAGTGTCTCTCATGTGTCCTTGTGCGCCCATGTAGATACCCACAAGTCCGCCAACGCCCACAACAATCAAAGCACCCCAAAGCACATCTACGAGTTTTGGGAATCGTAAATCTTTCCCTGCAACGATAGGAGCAATCAAAAGTCCACCCACAAGCCAACCAATAGCAACCCAAATAATCGCAATATTGGTATGTAAAGCTCTTGTAACATTAAAGGGTAAAATATCTTGTGAAATGATAAAATGATCCGTAGGGTCTGCATAGATGTGTGCCAAATATCCCCCTAAAACCATCTGAATCAAAACAAACAGTGCCACGATTGGGATATATTTGAGCAGTTTCTCTTGTGAAGGGAAAATTTTTGTGATTTTTAGAGGCTGTGCTAACTCTCCATCTTGATGCTCTTTGTTGAAAATATACTCATACGCCATAAAGACAATAACAATCGTCAAAGCCCAAAGAAGTAAAAACTCTATCAAAGAGACCAAATGGCTATAAAACGTAACATCTTGATTCAATAAAGGCTCGGGTGGCCAGTTGTTTGACCAGCTTCTGCCATCATCGGCTGTGGGTCTTACTGTAGAAGCCACCAATTGCGACCAATCAAAAAATGCAGCAATAAGCTTAGCTTCATCTTCTCTTATGATACCACCTCTCCACGCTCTTTTGACATCTCCTTTGGTTAGGAAGTCCATAAGATAGGCTTTGTTGGCTTTGTAGGCCAATGCTGAAGCTTTGGTGTAAGTGACTCCCTCTTCTTTGAGAAAAGTTTGTTGTTTGACATCTTCGATTACTCTAGCTTTGATAGAGGCTTTGTGCATAGCATCCAAAGAGGCGAAATCTTTTTGGTAATACTCTTTTGCGTAGTAATCATTCAAAAACTCTGCTCGTTTGTGCAAAAATTCTGTCGTAAAATCGGGCCCCAAATAGGCTCCCATTCCCAAAAGTGACCCATAATCCATAAGGTCAAACTGTTGAAACATCGCTTTACCATTGACAATATCGTCATATGTATAGAGTACCTCACCATCCACCGAAACGACTTGTTTGGGAAGCGGTGGTACCTCTTTTGCAAGATTTGCTGTAAAGTAAATCAATATTGTTACCATAAAAATGGAAATGATCCAAAAAGATGCATATAAACTCTTTTTGCTCATGATTTTGTCCATTAGACTCATCTGTTACTCCTTGTTTTAATTACTACCTTTGTATAGTATTTGAAATAATAGAGTCTATAAGCTTAAATACTACTTGCATATAGCCTTTTAAATGGTATAATATTTTTACTATAATTTGTAAGTGAGAAAACATGATTATAAACAAAACTCAAATTTATGCCATACGAGTCTTGGAGTTATTAGCTCAACACAAAGAGACTCCTATCTCTGCCAAAACAATATCCCAAACTTTGGATATTCCCTACAAATACCTCACAAGAGTCATGACAAAGCTATCGCTATGTCAATTGATTGATTCATACAGAGGCAAAGAGGGCGGATTTGTCATTGCTAAATCGCCTTTGGAGATACAATTGCAGGACATTGTAGATATTTTTTCCAACGAATCACCCCATCAATGCATCTGTGCAGACGGCTCTATGTGCGGTCAAAATGGAAAATGTATCCTTCACGATAGATGGCAAAATTCCAAAGAGAGCATCCATCAATCGTTTTTAAACACAACCATTGGAGAACTTTCTACATAGTCATTAAAATTTATCCACCAAATAGGATAAAAAGAGTCTTTTTTAATATCTATTTAAGTAATAATTGGTATAACTCTACAAATGAAGATAACGTAATAGGAATTGGAATATGCGAAAAGAATGGTTAAAAGAGCGTACAAATGACCCTGTAAGAACGCAAATGTACTATGCCAAAAAGGGCATTATTACAGGCGAGATGGAATTTGTCGCCAAAATTGAGAATATTGAGCCAGAGTTTTTGAGGAGTGAAATAGCACGAGGGCGATGTATCATCCCCGCCAATGTCCATCATGAACATCTTGTGCCTATGGCAATTGGAATAGCTACAAAATGCAAAGTCAATGCCAATATCGGTTCATCGGCTTTGTCAAGTGATATTGATGGAGAGATTGAAAAAGTCGATGCGTCGCTCAAATACGGAGCCGATACGATTATGGATCTTTCAACGGGCGGAGACCTTGATGCGATAAGAAAAGCGGTTATTGCACATTCAAGCGTACCTGTTGGTACTGTGCCGATGTATCAAATCTTGCACGATTGCAACGATAAAATAGAAAATCTCACGATAGAAGAGATGCTCAAAACGCTTGAAAAACAAGCTTTGCAAGGAGTAAGCTACTTCACTATTCATGCAGGATTTTTGCTTCGATTTATGCCCCATGTTGCCAAACGAAAAATGGGAATTGTGAGTCGTGGAGGTAGCTTGATGGCGGCATGGATGATGCATTACCACAAAGAGAACCCCTTTTATGATGCTTTTGATGCTATTTTGGATATTTGTCGCAAATACGATGTAGCCCTCTCTTTGGGCGATAGTTTACGTCCAGGGTGTTTGTATGATGCCAGTGACGATGCACAACTAAGTGAGCTTAAAATTTTGGGCGAACTTACCTTGAAAGCGTGGGAAAAAGATGTACAAGTGATGATTGAGGGTCCTGGTCACGTACCGCTCAATCAAATCGAACGCAATATGAAGATCGAACGAGAGCATTGTCACGAAGCTCCTTTTTATATTTTGGGGCCTCTTACAACTGACATTGCAGCAGGATATGACCATATTAGCTCGGCTATTGGTGCAGCCGTGGGTGGATGGCACGGAGCATCAATGCTATGCTATGTAACATGCAAAGAGCATTTAGGTTTGCCCAATGCCGATGATGTACGAGAGGGAATTGTCGCTTATAAAATCGCTGCTCACTCCGCTGATATTGCTAGAGGTCGCCCCAATGCGAGGGATGTGGATGATGAGATGAGCGATGCACGGTACGGCTTTGATTGGAATCGTCAATTTGAACTCTCACTTGACCCCGATAAGGCTAGAGAGTACCACGATGAGACTTTGCCTCAAGATGTATTTAAAGAGGCAGAGTTTTGCTCAATGTGCGGGCCAAAGTTTTGCAGCTACAAAATCACGCAAAGCATCGTAGAGAAACACGCTCAAGAGATAGAGATGATGGAAGCGTAGAGCTATACTCGCTCCACCTCTCCTGAGGTGGAATGCATATTGATAGTTTGAGTCTAAAATATGCAGATAGAATGGTATTTTGGAAGTGTGACTAAAGCCCCACTTCCGATAAAAGTACATAACATAAATTAATATTAAAACAAAGGAATAAAAAAATGACAAAAGAGTTAGTTTTAGAAGCATTGAGAAATGTAATCTATCCAGGGTTTACAAAAGATATTGTAACGTTTGATTTTGTAAAAGATGTAGCCATTGATGACACACGAGTCTATTTGGTAGTTGATATTACCTCCAGCGCACCCGAAGTTAAGGCGCAATTAGTCAATGATATTGATGTTGAGCTTAGAAAGATTGGAGTAAGCGAAGTGATTCCTACTATCAATCAACCTCAAGCTCCAAGACAATTGAGCAACTCCATTAGCGGTAAAAATATCGCTCCACACGTCAAAAATTTTGTCATGGTAAGCTCGGGTAAAGGCGGAGTAGGTAAATCAACGACATCGGTAAACTTAGCAATCGCTATGGCAATGCAAGGCAAAAAAGTAGGACTACTAGATGCCGATATTTACGGACCCAATATCCCCAGAATGATGGGTGTACAAGATATTAGGCCAGAAATCAATGGTAATAAAGTCATGCCCATTCGTGCTTACGGCGTAGAGATGATGAGTATGGGGTCACTTATGGAAGAAGGACAATCGCTGATTTGGAGAGGTGCGATGATCATGAAAGCCATTGAGCAATTCTTAAGAGATATTTTGTGGAGTGAACTCGATATTTTGGTCATCGATATGCCTCCAGGTACAGGGGATGCACAGCTTACGTTGGCTCAATCTGTACCCGTAACGGCGGGTATTGTGGTGACAACGCCTCAACAAGTAAGCCTTGATGATAGCAAACGAAGCCTTGATATGTTTCAAAAGCTTCATATTCCTATTGCAGGTGTGGTTGAGAATATGAGCGGATTTATCTGCCCTCAGTGTGAAGCAGAGTCTGATATTTTTGGCATGGGGACAAGCGGCGAGATGGCAAAAGCCTTTGGTACAGAGCTAATGGCTCAAATCCCTATCGAACCAGCTATTAGAATCGGTGGTGATACAGGCAAACCCGTGGTTTATACAATGGCCGATAGCATTACAGCCAAACGCTACCAAGAAGCAGCGAGTAAACTCCTCGAAAAAATCGATAAAATCAATGCAGAGGGCGGGGTAAGCAACCAAGCCATCCAACCCACAACCCCAGTGGGCGTAAGTGCATGTAGCACCCCCAAACAAGAGAGCCAAAGCAGCGGATGCGGTTCACACGGTGGCGGTCAAGGGTGTGGGTGTCATTAGTTTTAAATCTTTTTTGTATTATTTAAGACGGCTCAAGAGTTTAACTCTTGAAGCTACACTCTGCTTTTAGGGTTCACAAAGAATGTCGTAGTGTTTCCATGTTTTAATATTTTTATCTGTGATAGCTTCACCTTTGGCTATGGGTTCACTGCTTACTTTAAAAACTTGATAATTTAAACTTTCAAAAAACTCCAACAAAGCAAGGCGATATTTTGTATCTGTTTTTTTAAACACTTCTGCTTTGATAATGGGTCTGTACTCTTTGATGATAGTACGCAAGGATTGCAAAATATACAAATCATACCCCTCTGCATCAATTTTGATAAACTTTAATCTCTCCAAATAGTCTTCAAAGTTGCTTTTTAGCTCATTTTCAAGATTTACAGCAAATACTTCGAGTTTAAAAGCATGTCCATGTTTCCAAACTGAAATATCTTGATGTTTTCCTCCGTTGCAAAACCCTGAATCTGAATACTCAAAAGAGATAAATTCCTCTGTATTGGAAGCAGCGACCATCATGGGGTAGATGTTGGTATGTTTTCGATTGGCTCGTGCATTTTTTTCCAACACATGATAGACATACGGATTGGGTTCTAGTGCCAAAACAGCTCCCTTTGTGCCTACCGCCAATGCCATGGGCAAGGTTGAATCACCCGTATGCGCACCAATATCGATGCAAAAATCCCCCTCTTGCAAAATATGACGATAAACGTCCACGTCCTTTTGTGCAATGATTTTTTTGCTTTCACGAGGGTGTTGCCATTGTGCGTAGCGTACAGTATGATTATCGATACTAAACTCATTGAGTTCATATTTATAGTGTTTGGCACCTCCCCGAAAACCTATGACTTCCAATACGTTTTTTAGCTTCATCCTATCTCCTTGTTGTGTTACGATTGTGCTATTATAGTTAATTTTTCCTACCGATTTCTTAATTTAGGATTTTAGAGTTGCTTTGTCGCTAAGTGATACCCAACCTACAGCAGAGCTTTTATATCCACAAAGCTTTGTAGATGTTATTTGTATTTGTTGTTCGATACAATCGAACCTACAAAACTTTATTGAATCTATCAAGAATAGGTTTAAGCCTATCAATATTGATATTTTCTATTTGTGTTTTGGAGTAGATGGTGAGTAGGTAGATTTTACCGTTTTGTAGTTCCCAAGTTTTTCTTTGGAAGGTAACTCTTTAAGTGTTAATTGATCATACTCATTTTTCCAAACTTCGATATGTTCATTTTTTATTTTTTCTACTTTTTCTTTTACAGTATTATAGCTACTGTCAAGCTTTTGCATTAAATAAACTATCATATCATTTTCATTATCTGGTACTTCACTATTATTTAATTTTGTAATTCTAGGAAACTGTTCTAAAAACTCATTAATTCTAAACT
>DYTG01000070.1 GCA_020726085.1 Sulfurovum sp. | reverse complement strand
AATAAAGATATTGTTGTATAGATGATTGAGATTGAGCAGTAGCATTGGCAACGCAATAAAAAAGAGAATGAGAAAATTTAAAGTCATAAAATTTGAAAAAACCAAATCAAATCCTTTGAAGCTTTGATACTCAACCCTTAAAAAACCTTGATAAATATCAAGCTCTTCTTGATTCCTTAACCTTTTTGCTCCAAAATAAAACAATGATAACAAAAATAAAATCAAATAAAGCACAAACCCCTCCTTATGAATTAGTTGAAAGATGGGTTGGGCTGATACCAAAGTAATTAAAATAAGACTTAATAAAACTCTCTTCCAAAAAGGAATTTCCGCATTGGTTGGATTCAAAAAGCTATTGAGTAGTGAAATGTATAATATAAAAATTTTCTTTATGAAAGAACCTACACTATTTAAAACTTTCACGATTAACTCCTTATTTTTATTGTCTTTGGGTTTTCTTCAAGCTTTAATTTAAATACCAGAGGTGTTATACCTTTGACAATTTTTAAACATTGTTGTATGTTTCAAACAACGTCTTGGTTGAACTTATAAATGCGTACGCAGATAGGCCTTGGATGTTTCAAGGGCTTCATCGATTTTGGTTGTATCTTTCCCTCCTGCTTGGGCGAAATCGGGGCGACCGCCACCGCCACCGCCTACGATAGGGGCAATCTCTCGTATCCACTCTCCTGCTTTGATAGGGGTATCTTTGCTCCCACACGCTATCATGACTTTGTCCTCTTTTTTCATAAGGAGCATTATGGCGATTTTGGGGTATTTGTTTTTGGCTTCATCGATCAAGGCTTTAATGTCCCCATTTTCAACCTCGGCTACAATCGTGGCGATACCATTTATCTCAACGACTTCCAAATCTTTTTTGCTGGAGTTGAGAGTGTTGGTAAGTTCGTTTTTGAGCGATTTTATTTGATCTTTGAGCTTTGCGATACCGCTCAAGGCATCTTGGCCTTTAAGCTCTGTTTTGATACTGCTTAGCTCTTGACGCATCGCTTTGGTCATTTGATAGGCTTCACGTCCGCAAATCGCCTCGATACGTCGCACACCTGCACTCACACCGCTCTCTTTGGCAATCAAAAAGAGCCCAATATCCGAAGTATTGCTCACATGCGTTCCACCGCACAGCTCGATAGATTCTGCACCAAAGCTTACCACGCGTACCTCATCGCCGTACTTTTCACCAAAGAGTGCCACTGCACCTGAGCTTTTGGCATCGTCGATACTCATCACTCTTGTAGTAGTTTGGAGTTTGCCCAAAATGCGTTCATTGACCCACGCTTCGACTTGTTCTGTCTCTTCAGGGCTCATCGCTTTGGGGTGTGAAAAGTCAAAACGAAGCTTTTTATCGTCATTGAGACTTCCCGCTTGGGCTACATGATCGCCCAAAACCGCCCTAAGTCCTGCGTGGAGTAGGTGCGTAGCGGAGTGGTTGCGTGCAATATCGCTGTGTTTAGTATCGACTATCACCTCTACGCTATCGTTTTGAGACAACAAGCCCTCAATAAAAGAGAGATTAATATCGTGAAACTTTTGGGTATCTTCAATCGCTATCACCCTCTCTCCCACGAGCAACCTACCGCTATCGCCGCACTGTCCGCCAGATTGGGCATAAAGGGGAGTCGTTTCAAGCATCACCCATCCTTTGCCATCGAGCGTTTCAACGATTTTAAACGCTTCATCAAGTAACGCAACGACTTTGGTTTGAGCCGTTGTTTGGGTATATCCCACAAAAGTGTTGAGTCCGTATTTCTCTTTGAGTTCTTTAAACTCTCCCGTAGCCACGGCGTCGCCACTACCGCTCCATGAGGCACGAGATTGAGCTTTTTGGGCTTCCATGTGGGTCTCGAAGGCTTCCTTATCAAGCTCGATATTTTTCTCTCTTAGCATATCTTGCGTCAAATCAAGCGGAAAACCGTAGGTATCGTAGAGCTTAAAGGCGACTTCTCCTGAAAATTTCTCAGTGGTATTTTCAAGTTCTTCATGGAAGAGTTTAATGCCTGATTCAATAGTGGTCAAAAATCGCTCCTCCTCCATCATCATAGCACTCTTGATGGCTTGGGATTTTTCGATCAAATAGGGGTAGGATGCACCCATAATGTCGTTTAGTGTATCGACGAGTTGGTAGATAAAAGGTTTGCGAAGCCCCAAAAGGTATCCGTGTCGAATAGCACGACGCATAATACGACGCAACACATACCCACGCCCCTCTTTGTCGAAATTAACCCCTTGAGCCAACAAAAAGGAGACAGAACGAAGGTGATCGGCTATGACTCTAAAACTCGCATTACCGTTGTACTCTTTGCCTACGAGGCTCTCAATACGGCGGATGATGGGCATAAAGAGCGAGGAGTGGTAGTTGTTGATTTGCCCCTCTTTTATAGCTACGACACGCTCTAGCCCCATACCTGTATCGATAGAGGGTTTGGGTAGCGGTGTAAGTGTGCCTTCAGTGCTACGTTCATACTGCATAAAGACAAGGTTCCAAATCTCCAAAAATCTATCGCCATCGCCACCCATTACATCTTCGCTACTACTAAAATGCTCTTCGCCTTGGTCGTAAAAAATCTCACTGCATGGCCCACAAGGTCCAGTATCGCCCATTTGCCAAAAGTTATCTTTGTCGCCAAAACGAATAATACGGCTAGGGTCGATATGTTTTGACCACAACGCAAACGCCTCATCGTCATCGTTGTGAACCGTAACCCAGATTTTTTCGATAGGCAAATGAAGGTACTCTTTGCTTGTCACAAACTCCCATGCATAGGCAATGGCATCCTCTTTGAAGTAGTCGCCAAAGGAGAAGTTGCCTAGCATCTCAAAAAGGGTGTGGTGTCTAGCCGTGTAGCCTACATTATCAAGGTCGTTGTGTTTTCCACCCGCACGGATACATGTTTGCGATGAGGTGGCTCGTGGGTTTGTGGGGATAGGAGCTTGAGCGGTAAAAATATCTTTAAATTGCACCATTCCCGCATTGGTAAAGAGCAACGAAGCATCATCGGGGACAAGAGGAGAACTCTCTATTATCGCATGACTTTTGGCACTAAAAAACTCTAAGAAACTTTTGCGAATATCCATAAACTTAACCTTTGAGTAAATAAAAAATTGAGATATTTTATCCAATTTGTGGTTATTAAAAGGTAAAAAATATTTTTTAATTAAACGATTAGGGTAAGTTTGATAGGGGAGGGCGGTTTTTTATTTATTGGCTTTTGATGGGACCGAAGTCCCACTTCCGATAAAAGTGCGTAAGGTTAGGTGCTAAAAGTGGTGCGATTGGCACGGAAATGGTGGGGTGGGGTGGGGTGTTACTTTGGCAAAGGGGGTGATGGGTAACTCTCCTGCTAGAGCTTGAATAGTAGCTAAATGTTGGGGGTCAAAGCCTATTAGCATCTCATACTCCTCCCCGCTATTGCTAAGGGCTTCGTCTATCTCTTCGATAAGTTCACACCCTAGATTATTAGCTTCAAGGAGTTTGTTGGTATCGCAAAAGAGACCATCGCTTATATCCATGCCCACACGCAAATACTCTCGTGAGCGATAGATAAAATCTTCTCTCAAAATAGGAGCGATGAAGCGAGAGGTGGGAGCGACATTTTTGCCCTCAAAAAGTGCATTTAAATCACGCTTAGAACCACCCAATACACCCGTATAGGCCAAAATATCTCCTGCTTTTAGTCCAGTTCGATACAAAGGATTGTCGCTTTTACTAATGATGGTAATGGTAATATCAAGCTTCTCACCCCCAATCGTATCGCCTCCGATAATCTCGCATCCGTAGTGATGGGCAACGTTTTGAAAGCCTCGTATAAGCTCATCAATATGACCCTTTTCGATGAAGTGAGGCAAGGAGATAGAGATAAGGGCGTAGAGGGGTTTGGCGTTCATAGCAATGGCATCGGAGATATTAACCAGCATCGCTTTGGCTGCGATTTGTTCAAGACTCATCCACCCTCTTTTGAAATGAATATTTTCGCAAAAACTATCCATGGAGTAGATAAAATCACCCACCGCCGCCCCATCGTCTCCAATGTAGGGACTTTTTAGTTGTGAAATATAATAGGCTTCAGCATCCATTGGTTACTCCTGTAGCATCTCGGCGTGCATTTGACACGCTCTTTTGATTTCGCCATCGCACGCTTTTTTGAAATAGCGTTTGGCTCTTCGATAGCTTTGTTCTACGCCTCTACCTTCAGAATACATCATGGCGATATTGTAGCACGATTCGTAGTGGTCGTTTAGACAGTTGTCTTGATAGACGGCAAAGGCTGCGGGAAAGTCTTGCGATACAAGACGTAGCATATTGCCCTCATTTTGACATCCTTTTTTGCTACCGAGTTTGCATGCACGGTGAAAAAAGGTTTGGGCTTTGGTGAGGTCTTGCGTCAAAAAAGTGCCTTTGTAGTAAAATTTACCCAATCGGTTGCAACTCTCTCCAAATCCCATATCGCAATTTTTTTTGTGCAAATAGATAGCACGGTAAACATTGTCCTCTTTTTTGGCATTAATAGCCTCTTGATAGATAGCCACAGGATCGACAACGGGCGTGGTGTCGGCACTCTCTCTTGCTAATCTATCGGTTTTTTTAACGCATCCACTCAATAGTGTAACCAGCATAAGCCAAACTAGCCATAGATTTTTCATCGCCTATTCCTTCTTCTCTTGCTTTTGACTATTTTATAATAGATTTGCTTTGATATTATTAAATATAATATGATATAATGACTTAAAATGCAAATATTTCAAAAGATGAGGTAGAGTATTATGGCCAATCCACCACCAGCACCACCTGTCCCACCCGCACCCGAGTATTCAACCGTTACGATTGAGGGGAAATGTCCACCTGTTCCTGAGTGTCTTAAGCTAAAGCCCAAACCCAAACCTAAGGGCAAACCGCCTATTTTGGAGATTGTTGCAGGTGTTGGATTGTTTGTCTTTCTCATTTTTTCTACCAATCTAAAAATCAAAAAAGAGAAACAAGAGGCACAACAAGATCAATACATCAACGCCATGAAGCACGAAAGACCTCAGAAAACACCAACCTATTCATCACCCAGTAGCGACACGATTGATATTTCCAACTTTTCAGACCTCGAACAGCAGTATATTCACGATAGTTGCAAGGGGCAAAAGGGAGTAGCTAGGACACAATGCATCAAAAAAAGTATTAATGAACTCTTAGATTTATATTAATCTGTTAAAATTGTATCATTTATTTTAAGGATTATATATGTCAATTAAATGTGCATTTTTATTCCCAGGACAAGGCTCACAAGCTACAGGTATGGGAGAGGATTTTTACAACCACTCAGAGGTGGCCAAGGCGATGATAGAAGAGGCTTCAAAGCGATGCGGTTTTGATTTTGCGGAGCTTTTGTTTGTTCCCAACGATAGACTCGAAAAGACACAATTTACCCAACCCGCTATTTTGCTTGTAAGCGCTATAGCCCATCAACTCTTCGCCAATGAAATGCCCATTAAGCCCTATTATGCTTTAGGTCACTCATTGGGTGAATTTAGTGCGTTGGTAAGTGTGGGCGCAATGGATGCAATGGACGCCGTAGAGCTTGTACACCTAAGAGGCAAACTCATGGCACAAGCGTGTGAGGGGCAAGATGTGGGGATGCTTGTGGCGTTGGGGCTTGAAGATGAAACGGTTGAGGAGATTTGCACAGCACAAAGAGGGCTAGGCAAGAGAGTGTGGGCAGTCAATTACAATGCCGATGGGCAAATTGTCATTGCAGGTATCAAGAGCGACCTTGAAGAACTCGTCGAAGTACTCAAAGCCCACAAAGCCAAACGGGCAATGTTGCTCAATATGTCGGTAGCAAGTCACTGTCCTTTGCTTGATAGTGCCAAAGAGCCGCTCAAAGCCAAACTCACAGAGGTACTCAAAGATGAATTTACCGCTCCTGTAGTATCCAATGTCACAGCTAAGATGTATCAAACCAAAGAGGAGGCATTGGGACTTTTGACCGACCAACTCACTTCGCCCGTACTCTACAAACAATCCATTGCAGCTTTTGATGATGAAGTCGATTGCTACATCGAATTTGGACATGGAGGAGTACTCAAAGGACTCAACAAAAGAGCCACCGCAAAGCCCCATTTTGTCGTAAGCGATAGAGCCTCACTTGAAGATACTATTGCTCACATCAAAGCATTGAGATAGCGTATGAAAATAGCCATTATGGGAGCTATGCCCGAAGAGATAGAGCCGTTGTTGGCTCAAGTAGAGAATATCAAAGAGACAACTTACGCCAACAACAAATATTATGAAGCCACCTACCAAGGCAAAGAGGTCGTCATAGCTTATTCCAAAATTGGCAAAGTCTTTGCCTCTTTGACCGCTACGATTTTGATTGAAAAATTTAGATGCGATAGGTTGCTCTTTAGCGGTGTGGCGGGTGCTATCAATAAAAATCTCACCATTGGGGATTTGATTGTAGCCAATAAGTTGTGCCAACACGACCTTGATATTAGTGCCTTTGGACACCCCTTTGGTTATGTCCCTGAGGGAAGCCAATTTGTCCATAGCGATGAGGGTTTGATAGATATTGCCAAAGAAGTAGCTTCTAAGCTCACTGTTCATCTCTACGAGGGCATTATCGCCACTGGTGATCAATTTGTCGCCGATTCGAGTCGCAAAGCATGGATAAGCGATACCTTCTGTGCCGACGCACTGGAGATGGAGGGAAGCAGCGTAGCGGTGGTTTGCAATGCGATGAATGTACCGTTTTTTATCCTTCGAGCCATTAGCGATAGTGCAGACGACAACGCCAATGTCGATTTCGATACCTTTTTACAAAACTCCGCAAAAGTAAGTGCGAATTTTATATTGAATATGATAGAGGCGATGGAGTAATCCTTTTTCTCGTTCCACCTCGGGAGAAGAGGTTTACTTCTCTATCCCTATAGGTCGTAATATCGGTTACAAAATATAGCGTGTAGCGTCCTCATCTTTGACGATTTCGCCAATTTGTTGGTTTACGAGTGCTTCATCGATCTCGATAGCTTCGCCGTGGTGTTTATCGGCTTCAAAGCTAATCTCTTCAAGTACCTTTTCCATAATCGTATGCAATCTTCTTGCTCCAATATCTTCGCTCTTCTCGTTAGCCATAAAAGCGTATTTGGCTACGGCTCTTAGTGCCTCTTCTTTGAAGAGCAACGCCACGCCCTCAACGCCCATTAATAGCTTGTATTGTTGTACGATAGAGTTTTTAGGTTCGGTCAAGATGCGATAGAGCGTCTCTTCACTGAGGCAATCAAGCTCGACACGCAACGGAAAACGCCCTTGAAGTTCTGGGATAAGGTCACTGGGTTTGGAGAGATGAAAGGCTCCAGCGGCGATAAACAAAATATGATCGGTTTTGAGTACTCCCAATTTGGTATGGACATTGGAACCCTCTACGATAGGAAGCAAATCACGCTGCACTCCCTCTTTGCTTGGGTCTTGTCGGCTATTTGAGCTTGAAACCGCTACCTTGTCAATCTCATCAATAAAGATAATCCCTCCCGTTTGTGCCCGTTCAAGTGCCTCTTTTTTGATACTCTCCTCATCAAGCAGATAGTGCGTCGCCTCTTGGGCTAAAATGGGTCTAGCCTCTTTGACGCTCACCTCCTTTTTTTTGGGCTTGTTGAGTCCGCCTAGTACTTTGGAAATCGACTCTTGTACCTCAATGATGTGCATGGGCATGGCGTTATCACCAAAATCAAAAGCATCTTGGGTAATCTCTACATTGATTTTGAGATGCTCTAGCTCCCCTTTGGCAAGGCGTTCTTGCATCTTAGCAAAGCTTCGTTCGTAGTCGCTCTTTTTCTCCTCGGTAGCCCCAGTAGGTAGAGGTGGCAAAAGCTGTTCGATGATTTTGTTTTCGATATAGGCTTCAATTTTTTCTTCGTTGCCTTTGGTCATCTCCTCTTTGACAATTCCTATCGAAACCATTGCCAAATCCCTCACCATTGACTCTACGTCACGCCCTACAAAGCCTACTTCGGTGTATTTACTCGCTTCGACTTTGATAAAAGGCAGACTCATCATAGAGGCGAGTCGTCTAGCAATCTCCGTTTTGCCCACTCCCGTATTGCCTATCATCAAAATATTTTTGGGTACAATATCTTTTTGAATTTCAGGGGACAACTTCATGCGACGGTAGCGATTACGCAAGGCTACGGCGATGGTCTTTTTGGCCTTTTCTTGTCCTATAACATACTTATCAAGATACTCTACAATCTCTTTAGGTGTCAAATTCTCCAACAACTCTTCCTTATAGCTCTAATATTTTAATGTTTTGATTGGTATAGATACACAGCTCACCCGCTATCATCAAGGACTCTTGCACAAGGCTTATTTCATCCATCGTAGCGTGTTTTGCCAAAGCCCGTGCGGCTGATAGTGCGTAGTTGCCTCCGCTTCCAATAGCGGCTATTTGCCCATCTTCAGGCTCTACCACATCGCCATTACCCGAAAGGATAAAGATATGCTCACGGTTGAGTACTATCATCATCGCCTCTAATGAACGCAAATGTTTATCTTTTCGCCATTGCTTGGAAAACTCAATGACTGAGCGAAACAAATCGCCCTTTTTTTCATTGAGAATCCCCTCAAACATATCAAAAAGCGTAAAAGCATCCGCCGTGCTTCCTGCAAATCCTGCCAAAATTTTGCCATCAAAAAGTTTGCGAATCTTATTGGCATTGCCTTTGAGGATAGCATTCCCAAAGGTTACCTGCCCATCTCCGCCAATGACGGCTGCGTTTTTGCCTTTGTAGCCTAGTATTGTCGTTGCCTCAAACACGACTACTCACTTACTACTTCGATGCGAATATTGGCATGAATGCCGTGTCCTAGCTTGGCATCGACATCGTGAATACCCGTGGTTTTGATCGCTTTTTTGAGTTCGAGTGATTTTTTATCGATATCAATATTGTAGGCACTTTTGAGCTTCTCTACAATATCCTCCTTGCCCACGCTGCCTTGAATGCCAACAGGAGCTGCTTTTTTGGTAATCACAACCGTTATGTTTTCAAGTTGTTTTTTGTAGTTTTGAAACTGATTTATCTCATCTTTGAGCATTTGAGCCTTTTGGGCTTCATCCTCTTTCCACTGCTCGATTACTTGGGTTGTTGCCAATCTTGCCAATCCTTTTTTGATCAAAAAGTTTTGGGCATAGCCATCTTTTACCTCTTTTATCTCTCCTGTGTTGCCTAGCGATTTTACATCTTTTACCAGTAATACTTTCATTGTTTATCCTTTGTGTGCAAACATTTTAAAATCTAAAAACTGATTTTAGCAAAAGTTTAATGGTGATTAGTTGAACCCACGCTTGAAACTTCACCAACAAGGCTTTTAAATAAAATACTTGTCAAGTTTCAC